>JABMRZ010000514.1 GCA_013202315.1 Candidatus Tariuqbacter arcticus
AAAATTAGAAATATCCACAATTTTTTGTCGATGTCGGTGCAAAAAGCGCGTATATTCAAGATTGGCTATATGGAATTTCCCAACACAATTGGATTGATAGCCGGAGCCTTTACCGCTTCAGGTTTCCTCCCGCAGTTGATAAAAGCTTGGAAAACTAAATCGACCAAAGATGTATCTGGGCCTATGCTGGCAATTTTCGCTATCGGAATTGCTCTTTGGCTGGTATATGGCATCTTGATAAAAGCCCCGCCAATCATCATTGCCAATGCTTTGACCTTGACATTTGTTACAGGGGTAATCGTCTTGAAATTAAAGTATAAGTAATTGAATTGTTTATTACTCCTCATTATTACTTGACTAGCAACAGCTTTTTTGTCTGGTGGAAATTTCCCGCCATCAATCGAGCGAAATATATACCGCTGGAAAACCCGGAAGCATCGAATACAATTTCGTGAATCCCCGCGGGCTGCAATTCATCGATCAATCGGACGACTTCCCGCCCCTGAATATCGTAAATCACCACTGAAACTATCAAATCCTCCGGCAGGCTATAAACTAAAATGGCTTTAGGGTTGAAGGGGTTGGGATAAGGTGCGTGCAGCGCATAAGTTTCAGGAATCAGAGTATGTACCGCTTCTTCCCCATCGAAAAGTTCACCCAGACAGGGCCAATCAGACGGTGAACTAAACCCGCCCTCGCCGCCGTCTCCCAGTTTCTCGAAAGTGAACCAATCGCTGTCGTCCACAACCCAAGGGTAATCACCTACATAGGCGCGGTAAGTGTATATCCCCCCGGGGGCGGCAGCGGGGACTATTTGAATCCGTTCGCGGCTGATAGTAGTGGGGAATATGGTGATATCATAGACATTGATAATTGGCACCGCCGCCATATTCGGCAATATTATTTGGGTCCAGATATCGGTTTGCTGTGGGATTGGGGTGATGTTTGTTATATCAATATCGAAGGTGAAAGACCCACCGTCGGCGGGAATCACAATCGGAGTATTGTGCGGGGTCAAGTCGACCATCATCGGAGGGAGTTCGCTGCCCAGCCGCACAAGCCAGACATCTTTCGCCCCAGCGCCGTATGATTCGGTGAATCCGGCAACGCTGTAACCTCCGTTGGGAACCAGTTCCACACAATAGGCTTTTTCTGCATCATCACCACCTATGAATTGACTCCACACTTCGTTCCCCAGTGGGTCGGTTTTAATCAGGTAGAAATCGGAAGGACCCGCGCCAAAGGAAGCGGTGTATCCGGCGATAATGTATCCTCCGTCATCGGTCTGGCGGACGCTTCTGCCCACATCTTCATCGATTCCTCCGAATGTTCGATACCATTCTCCATTTCCCAATGAATTCAGCTTAATCAGATAGACATCGTAAGAACCGGCTCCATAAGAAGCGGTGAATCCGGTAATAATATATCCTCCGTCCGTAGTCTGTTGGATACTGTATCCAATTTCTTCAGCGGTATTTCCAATGGTCTGACTCCACTCTTCATCACCCGTCGAATCGGTTTTGATTATATAGACATCGGTTGCGCCTGCGCCATAAGAGGAGGTGTATCCGGCGATTATATACCCTTCATCGGCGGTTTGCCGGACGCTGTGCCCGATATCGAGGCCGCTGCCGCCGAATGTTCGATGCCACTGTTCGTTCCCGTTGGAATCGGTTTTGATCAGATAGACATCGGCTGAATCGAGGAAAGAAGTGTAAAAACCTACGATGATATAGCCTCCATCCGATGTTTGCCGGACGCTGTAACCGACATCCTCATTGCCTCCGCCGAAGGTTTGATTCCATTCTTCGATGCCGTCGGTATTTGTCTTGATTAAATAGACATCGGAGGGGCTGACTGTGGAAGGGACGGTATAGCCGGTGATTATGTAGCCTCCGTCCTGAGTCCGCTGAACGCAGTATCCGCAGTCATCATAGTTTCCACCGTATGTTCTTTGCCATTCGAGATTGCCGTCGGCGTCGTTCTTCACCAAATATACTTCCGAGCCGAAGACCGATGCGTATCCTACGGTGGCGTTTCCGCCGTCTTCCGGCGTTTGCAGGACAAAGTATCCTTCATCGTCTCCGAGCCCTCCGAAAGCGCTGGTCCATAGTGTATCGGGGCCTGTTTGGGTCAGCGCTTCGATGGTGAAAACATCGTCGCTTAGGTCGAAGGTCAGGTTTGCGCCATAATATCCCATAATTTTAACCAGGCAGCTGTCCGATTCCGGAAGGGTAACACCGGTGTTCCAGGTCCAACTGTTGGCGAATGCGCTCAAGCCGTCGGCGAGCGTATCCCATTCAGCACCATTATCGCGGGAGAGGAGGACATCGAAGCTGTCGAAGCCGGGGTCGTGAGTCCAGGTGATAGTGGGGGTGCCGCCGACTTGCCAGGTTTCTCCGCCGTTGGGATAGGCGACTTCGAGGGCGGGGGGTTGGACGATGCAAAAGAGGCTGTCGCTGGTGTCGAAAGTCTGGTTTGTTCCATAATATCCCACAATTTTGACTAAGCAGCTGTCGGATTCGGGAGGGGTGACGCCCGCTTCCCAAGTCCATTGGGTGGTGTCGCCTGCAAGACCGGCGTCGAGCGTATCCCATTCCGCTCCATTGTTGCGGGAGAGGAGGACATCGAAGCTGTCGATTATACCGCTGACATTCCATTCGATCGTTGGTGTATCGCCGATTTCCCAGGTTTCGCCGCCGTTGGGGGAGGTTAAGCCAATTTCGGGCGGCAGGACAATGCAAAAAACACTATCACTCATATCGAAAGTTTGATTTACGCCGTAATAACCGATTATTTTGACCAGGCAGCTGTCGGATTCGGGAGGGGTGACGCCCGCTTCCCAAATCCATTGGGTAGTGTCGCCGGGGAGGCCGGTATCAAGCGTATCCCATTCAGCACCGTTATCGCGGGAGAGGAGGACATCGAAGCTGTCGATTTCACCGATGACAGTCCATTCGATGGTAGGGGTATCGCCGATTTCCCAGGTTTCGCCGCCGTTGGGGGAGGTTACTTCAAGTGAAAGAATTCCCGATTGGTCGAAATAGATCGCTCCCATATCCGCCACCGTCCCGTCCGGGTCGTAGTATTGTGGATCAGGGTCTCCAGCGTCGATGCAGGGGGAATTTTCGGTCAAATAATAAGCGGAATCGCCGATAGTCGAGTAAAAGATGGGATCGAGGAAGATGTTGAAGAATGTGTCGCAGGAGTCGCCGTTGGCGTTGACCATTACGATTTGTCCTAGGTAGGAAGGAACACTTCCAGAGAAACTTCCATATTCATTATTGCTAATATCACAATAACTTACATCTGCATTACTTGAACCTTCAAAACAAATACCGCTTCCAGGGTCAGTACCTTCAATAATTGTATTGACTACTATCGGACTGGAAGATATGCAATAAATCCCACCACCCCAAAGCCCACCATTCCCGCTAAGGGTGCAGTTTGAGATGGTCGGGCTGGAATTTGTAAGATAGATTCCACCACCGTGTTCTCCACCATTGGCAAATATAGCACAATTAGAAATTATGGGGTTTGAAGAAACACAGTAAATACCTCCACCATTATATACACCACCATTTCCCCAAAAGGTGCAATTTACTATAATTGGATTTGAATTATTGCAGTAAACACCTCCTCCTTGGCTCCAACCGTAATTACTGTGAATCGTGCAATTATAAATAGTTGGATTTGCATAATTTAATTGAATCCCCCAAATAGTTGTATTAGCATAAAAACCGATATTTGAAACCACACAATATCCGAATTTACTTGAATCATCTGCCGAGTCATTTACTTTAATTCCTCCCCAAGCAGGTGCACCGACTGGAGACACAAATTTGATGCTATCTTCTTCAATTCCAACCGCATATATGTAACCGTTAATATGGAATTCAATATCTTCCTCAAAGAATAAATTAGCTCCAGGTTGAATGATCAAGGAATCACCAGCATTGACCGCAATATCACCCATCACAACATAGCTGGTATCTTCAAGAATACCACTAATTGAGCCGGATAGGGGAATACCGACTGGCATGGGGTTCAAAGTAATCGAATCGAGCGTTGTGGAAGAGAAGAATAGCTGGTCGAGGATTTCCTCGTCATAGTATCCCTCGTGGGTGAAAAATACGTCATATCCTCCTTGCGCGAGGTCAATTTGATAATACCCCGCTGTATTAGTATAGGTCGAATCGGTCACCGCTCCCGGCGAATCCGCCTGAAAAAGAATTTTTGTGCTATCGTGGCTGGTCTGGTTCTCCAGATAGCAATATCCGTCGACTTGAACGGCGAAGGAGGTCCCGCTCAATATCAACGATAAAAAGAGAATGATGGTCAAAGTAAATTTCTTCATTGTAACACCCTGGATATGTGAATAAAAAGTTGACTCTAACTAGTATTACTCTGTTAGGTAGTATTTGTCATTGCGAGCGAAGCGAAGCGATCTTAAGTAGTTAGATATAATAGATTGCTTCGGCGCTAGGCGCCTCGCAATGACAATTTTGGTGTTTTTTTTACAAGAACTAGAATGAGCGACTTCAGTAGTTGTACTAAAATCTCGTTCTCGCTTGTCGGGAATCTCTGGATTCCCGCTTTCCAGTTTGTCTGAGAATGCGATTTTGTCGCCATTTTATGTGGCGTCGAGTCTCCGCACTTGATGCTATATTGCTAATATATAAGCATTTGCTGTCGACTGCGGAGAGTCGACAGCACATCAATAATATCCGATCCAGCATAGGCGGGACAGGGCGGGTTTGAAACCCGCCCCTACTTCACCAGCACGATTTTTCTCATTTCCCGCATCTTCCCCGGCACAACCGCCCTGACGAAATAAATGCCGCTGGAAAGATTGCCGGCGTTGAAGGTGATATTATGATAACCCGCATTCATAATACCGCTGTCGTATTTCCAAACTTCGCGTCCGATGATGTTGTAGACGGTAATTTTCACATCGGAGGCTTCCGGTAATCCTATCCGTATGGTGGCGGTCGGGTTGAAAGGATTGGGATAAACCGATTTTAGGCAATATTCTGCAGGCAGACTGCCGTTAAGTTCGTCAGTATTCCAGCCTAATATTGTCGCCGCCTGGTTGAATACTTTCACGGTAACATCCAAGGGATCAGTGTATTCAAAGCTGAAAGTATGCGTTTCCATCAGGTCGAGAACGGTCGTTATATAAGCGGCGACGGCGGAATAACCTTCCGGTAGATGTTTGTCGAAGTTTTGGAAATTCACGGTAATCTCACCGGGGTCGGAAGCTTCTATCAGGAAATCCCATTCCTTGACCTGGGGGATATCGCCGGATTCATCGAATATCGCGCGAATATCCCTGACGAAGCGGACACCGCCCGGCGCGTTCCATTCGGGATGGTCGTAGACTACGCGGACATAATTACCGCTGGGAGGGGTGGGAGGCAGATGCACATCGTGCCAAATATCGAACCCATCGGCCGCTTCCGAATGCATTCCGAATCCGGCAATAACATTCGCAAGCTCGCCCTGGTGGAGAATGACCGGCGCTAACCAGTTGAGGGCGCTTTCATCCTGGCGCTCACCTTCGCCGCTGGCAATGAGGTCTAATATGGCGGGGTAGGGCGGGTAGGTTATCATTTGGATGTTGTCGCTCAACACATTCAACCAGTAACCGCCCCAGGGGACAAGCGTATCCGTCAATATATAGTCACCAATAAAATTGTCATATTCATAAAAAGCAGGCATCACCCATCCCGAATCGACCGCATCACTGAACGACACTATCGAAATTCCATCGGTGAAGCGCAGGGAATCCTTCGGCACCTGGGTGGGAATCGCTGAGCCGACTATGTTCCAGCTTTCGAGCAAGTCTGTGTAGGTTGAATCCACTTCGGGCATTCCGTCAATATCCACAGCGGTGGCTTCCATTAAAGCTAGCCAGTAGCCATACCCATGTTCCAGCGTATCAAGCAGGCTGTATCCGCCCAAATGAGAATAACTGTAGACGAAAAACGGCCCGGTTATATCATCGCCGAAGATGCTGTCTATCGCGGTATATTCCGGTATGAGAGGGATGCTGAACAGGTGCCAGGCGGCTGCGAAATCATTTTCCATATAATTCGGCGCAATATTGAAAGCATCGGAAACCGCGATGCCGGTGAGCCCGCTCGAATCAGTGGCTGAAACTCGCAGTTTAGCATAAACGCTGAAACTGCTGGGAGGAATCCAGGGGTAAGTGTCGTCGGCAACGGCGAAAATGGTGTCGATAAATGTCCAATCCGCGCCATCATCGAGGGAATAATTCAGAACGGTGAAGTCGATGCCCGCACCGCCCGGGGTGGTGGTCCAGGATAAATCATACGAAGTGTCGAAGAACAGAAGTTCATCGGCGGCGGGGAAGATGATTTCGACCGTGGGAGGGTCGCCGGCGATTATAGTGAAAGCCGCGCTTTCCTGACTGCCGAGATTGCCGGGCCAGTCTTCGGCTTCGACCTTGATTTTCGCCGAATCGCTGACGCTTTCGGGCGTCCATAACAGGCTAAAGGAACTTCCCAAAGCCGTATCAATTAAAGTCCAGCTCGATCCGTTATCGAGCGAATAGGATACTACTGAATGCCTGATTTCGCTGACATCATCACAGTTCCAAATCAGCTCGCAGGGATTATTGACAACGAATTGAGTGTCGGGCGTTGGGCAGGTAAAAGTAATGACCGGCGGGGTTCCATCGCCCAGGAATATTATAAAATCGCCCGGGTCGACTCCGGCGGTATAACCGTATTGGTTATTTTCACGCAGGTTCCGGAATGAATCAGCGTCGGCGTCATAGAGGACGGCGCCGTAATTTGCGGGGTATTCATCGCCGATGGTGAAGGTCAGGTTCACCTCTTCGCCCGCCAGGTCGGTGATAATTTCAAATTCATAGATTTTGATATCGTCGATCAAATCGTCATTGTTGTTGCGGGCGTCAACCATAAAATTGTCGCCGGTGGGAACTCCCCATTCCGGGTGGGGGAAGTAGACGCTCAGATAGTCGTTGGGCGGCGGGGCGGGTTTGGGAATGTCGATACCGGGGTCATAATCGTCGATGGCGTTGACATCCAAGGCGGCTAAATTGCCGTCATCGAGCAGGTAGAGGCCGGCGCCGGTATCGATTTCGCCGGTGATTTCGATGGAATTCGGGTATTCCAATTGCTGGTCGTAATAATACGCCCCCATATCCGCAATTGTACCATCGGGGTCATAATATTGTGGATCAGGGTCGCCGGCGTCGATGCAGGGGGAATTGGCGGTTAGTTGGAAGGCGGAATCGCCGGTGGTAGAATAGAAGAGGGGGTCGAGGAAGATGTTGAAGAATACATCACAGGAGTCGCCGTTGGCGTTGGTGGTGGTGGTTGTTCCCAAGCTTGCGGGCGGGTCGCCGGTGAAATTGCCGTTTTCGTTGTTATAGAAATCGCAATAACCTACAGATGAGTTGGAAGAATTATCGAAATAAATACCGCCGTTTCCGGTATTACCTTCAATGATGGTATTAATTATGGTAGGGTTTGAGCCAGAACAGGAAATCCCGCCGCCGTCCGATGCTGAATTTCCGCTGATGGTGTTGCCGCTGATAGTGGGATTGGAATTACTCTCGCAGTAAATCCCGCCACCATTGGCGCCAGCCGTGTTTTCGCTGATGGTGTTGCCACTGATAGTGGGGTTGGAGCCAGTGCAGTAAATCCCACCGCCATGGTAGGAGCCAGTTGAATTATCGCTGATAGTGTTGCCGATGATGGTGGGGCTGGAGCTCGAACAGTAAATCCCGCCACCATAATAGTTAGCTGAATTTCCGCTGATGGTGTTGCCGCTGATGGTGGGGTCGGAATTGTTAGTGCAGCAAATCCCGCCGCCGCTGCCGTGACTACCTGTTGAATTTCCGCTGATGGTGTTGCCGCTAATGATGGGGCTGGAGCTTTGGCAGTAGATCCCGCCTCCATTAGAACCAGCTGTATTTTCGCTAATTGTGCAATTAGAAATGGTCGGGCTGGAAGAACCGCAGTAAATCCCACTCGAATTACTCCCGGTTATATAGCAATACCCCAATTCACTATCATCATCCGCACTGTCATTGAAATCGATTCCGCCCCAATCTGTATCCAATTCGTTGGGCATGAATTTGATGCTGTCTGTTTCCGTTCCGACGGCATATAGATAGCCGTTGATGTCGAAACTGTAATCCCCATCGAACAGCAGAATCGCCCCGGGCTCAATGATGAGGGAATCGCCGGATTGGACGGAAATGTTGTCGGTGACATGGTATTCGCCCGCTGTGAGTGTGCCGCTGAGCAAACCTGATAGTACTGCTTCTTGATGGAAATAGTAGCACCCCATATCCGCCACCGTCCCGTCGGGGTCGAAATATATGGGGTCAGGATTTCCAGTATCGATGCAGGGGGAACCTGCGGTTAGGTAATACGCGCTGTCGCCGGTTGTGGTTTGGAATAATGGGTCGAGGAAGATGTTGTAATATACGTCGCAGGAGTCGCCATTAGCGTTGGTGGTGGTGATGGTGCCTAAACCTGCAGGTGGAGAGCCGGTTAAATTGCCGTTTTCGTTATCGTAGAAATCACCGTAAGTAATTGAAGCATTAGGAGAATTATTAAAATAAATACCTCCATTACCTATATTTCCCTCTATTATTGTATTTATTATGGTCGAAACGGAATACCAACAGCAAATTCCGCCGCCATTTGTACCGGAAGAGTTCCTGCTTATGGTGCAGTTTTCAATTGTTGGACTGGAACTATTTTCACAAGCAATACCACCGCCATTATCATTTGAAGAATTTTCAAAGATAGAACATCTTGAAATGATAGTACTGGAATTCTCAGAACAATAAATTCCGCCACCTAAAAAAGCAGAATTTCCGCTGATGGTGCAGTTTTCAATTGTTGGGCTGGAATAATAACAGTAGATTCCGCCGCCGTCCTCAGAAGCCGTATTCCCGCTAATCGTGCAATTAGTGATGGCAGGGCTGGATGTATTACAATCAATCCCACTCGAATTACTCCCCGTAATCAAACAATACCCCAACTCACTGCCATCATCCGCGCTGTCGTTGAAATCCAATCCGCCCCAGCTCGAATCAGGTTCATTTGGCATGAACTTAATACTATCCGCTTCCGTCCCCACCGCATATAGATAGCCATTGATGTCGAATTCATATTCCCCGTCGAAGAGGAATGTTACCCCGGGCTCGATGATGAGGGAATCCCCGGATTGGACGGAAATATCATCTGTGACAATATAAGTCCCCGGGTCGAGGGTGCCTGAGAGTGGGCCGGAAAGGTTGTTTTCCGGTTCAAATTTGATGAGCCAGTAATTAGCAACGCCCCAAGCTCCTGTGAAGCCTGCGACAGCATATCCGAAATCCGGTGTATGTACGATTGACTTTCCGTAATCGATAGCGCCAACTCCAAGAGTATAAGACCAAAGTGAGTCGCCATTTTCATTCGTTCGAATCATTACCATATCGTTCTGGGAAGGTGTAGTTTCAAACTCTCCGACAAGAACATATCCGTTATCTGGCATTTGAGTTATTCCATATCCGCCATCGTTTCCCTCACTTCCATACGATTTATTAATTTGAATAGTCCCTGTTTGGTCGACTTTAACTAATCTCCAATCCCCGCCGCCGTATCCTAATGCTGCATAATTTCCCTCAGATGTATTGATTAAATCCCTGAATTCTATTCCTCCATAAGTATAATTCCATATTGTAGTTCCATCACTGCTCAATTTTACTATTCGACCCGGGTATCCGGCAGCGATTATTTCATTATCGGGAGTTTTAATAATTGCCTTTGCAGTTTCGTATGTTGGACTATCATGGTATAGGAAGCTCCACAAAGAATCTCCCGAAGAACTTACCTTCAACACCCAGAATTCACCCTGGCTGGGGGCAGCATGATTGAATTCCCCTGCAATGGCATAACCCTCATCGGTGGTTTGGACGATGCCAAAACCGTTATCCATACCAATACCACCATAATGTTGGTTCCATTGCATATCCCCGTTGGAATCTGTTTTTACCAGCCAAATGTCATTTTCACCGTATGTATAGGTCGTTGAATAACCTATAAAGGCATAACCTCCATCGGATGTTTCTATAGCTTCCATACCCGTATCTTCGCCTATACCTCCGTATGTTCTTGTCCAGAGAGTATCACCATCCTCATCTGTCTTAACCAGCCAAGAGTCTCTTCCGCCAGAACCGAAAGACTGGGTGGTTCCACCAAGTACATAGCAACCGTCGGTAGTATATATCAGCGAATGGCATTGCTCCTCATTATCCCCCCCATAAGTTTGCGTCCACAGGGTATCCGGCGCTTGGGCTTGGACAGCCGTTGTGAAAAGCAATATAAATGTTAATGCCGCGAATAGAAAAAAATGTTTTGTCTTCATTGGGATTTCCCCTTTATTTGATTATTATACTATTTGTTTCGGAAAATTGAGTAAAGAGATGGGTTAAGAACCCATCCTACATCTCTCTAAAAAAATATTGGACAATAGCTGCCGACTGCGGAGAGTCAACAGCACAATATATAAGTTCTCCCACTCGCTTCAAATTCATCGCAGCAACTTCGAGAATTCATCAACCGTCATCCCTGAATTCCGGATCAAAGCGCGCAGGGTGCCAACGGATAATTCCCTATGCAATGGAATAGAGAGATTGGCGCGCATCCCGGGTTTTATCATTACAAGATGACTTCCAACCTGCCCAACTTTTTCCCAGCCAGCCTTTTCAAAGGCATTCACCGCCTCTTTCCCAGAAATATTGCCGAGTTTTCCCAAACTAAACCGTTACAATAATTCGTTGTTGGACGGGTTTGGCTGGCAAGTTAGATATAGCCTTTTTATCTTCAGCCCATAACCAGGCGGTGATGGCTTCTTTTATATTTTCCAGAGCTTCCCTTTCGTCCTTGCCTTGCGATACACATCCCGGAAGAGCCGGACATTCGACTACAAACCAGCCGTCTTCCGCTTGTTCAATAGTAACATGCAATATCATTGAAATTGTCTCCTTCCTGTTATTGAACAGATAAACACCCTTCAACCGCCTCGTAAATGTTCTGCAACAGTTCCTCGAAGGTTTCCCCTTGGGTGGCGCAGCCGGGGATGGCGGGGACTTCCGCCCAAAATCCTCCTTCTTCCGCTTGATGGACTATCACCTTCAGTTTCATTTTTTATCCTTTATTTTTATGCTGTCGACTGCGGAGAGTCGACAGCACATCATTCGATTTTTTTTGGAAAATTGAGTAAGGAGATGGGTTAAGAACCCATCGCAAAAATAAAAAAAGATTCAGATTATTCTTATTCCGGTATTTATTATCTCATTGACGAAAGGATCACCCTTGGTAAAATCTTCTGTGCGATATGGTAATACTTCAATATCACTGCTGACTGAAAGTGTAATTTTTCTTATCTTACTTTTATCTTTTATTCTGCTTCCTTCAAATATATCTGATACCAAAGCGATATCTATATCACTCCAATCCTCATAATTCCCTTTAGCAAAACTTCCAAATAGAATGGCTTGTCTGATGGGGATATTATGTTCTTTAAGAGTCATCAAATATTTATCGATTATCTTTTTTATTTCAACTGGGATTTGAGCCATTTATAAAACTCCTTAATCCTTTTAAAATATTGATCAGTGTATTTTTTAGTACAACTTTTATGGAATTCAAACTTATAATCCGGATATCTGCTTTCAATATTAAAATCATTGACCTCATCTAAAAACACTTTTTGATCTTCAGTTAATTCTAAAAAGGAAAGTTCTGCCAGTTTTACAAGATTATGTATTTTTGGAGGGTTTTTATTATCATTT
The DNA here is from genome assembly GCA_013202315.1 of Candidatus Tariuqbacter arcticus. Taxonomy (GTDB): domain Bacteria; phylum Electryoneota; class Tariuqbacteria; order Tariuqbacterales; family Tariuqbacteraceae; genus Tariuqbacter; species Tariuqbacter arcticus. Next base: position 11,849 of record JABMRZ010000514.1, read on the forward strand.
TTATCAACGAAAATTGCTTTCAATACTTTCTCTAGAACTAAATGTCCAATAAAAAGACACCAATCGTATTTAGATGATTTAAATAAGCTTTCTGCTGTATCTAAATCGTGTTTTGCGCTTTGGAGCCAGTAAGCTATATGCTCATTTTTTGTCATGAGATATTCCTTCTTAACGATTGAATTTACTTGATTAACAATAGCTTCCTCGTCTGACTGAAGCCTTCGGTCTGCAGCCGGGCGAAGTATATTCCGCTGGAAAATTCCGACCCATCGAAGACAACTTGGTGGATTCCGGCTGTATAGAAGCCTTCCGCCAGCCTCGCCACTTCCCGCCCATTTACATCATAAACAGTCAATTCCACATAGCTTGCAGCTTGCAGCTGATAGCTGAGAGCTGTTTTTTCATTGAAGGGATTGGGATATGCGGAAAACAGCATAAAAGATTCCGGTTCCGGATAGACCCGGGCCTCACCATCGAACAATTCACCTCGACAGAGCCAGTCCGAGGGCGAGCCCAATATCCCATCGCCGCCTTCCTTTTCAAAATTGAAGGAATTCATATCCTCCACCACCCAGGGATATTCCCCGACGAAGGCATTGTAGTTATAAATACCGCCCGGGGCATAAGGGGGAATATCCTGCTCACGCAATCTTATGACAGTGAAAGTGGGGGGCAGGCTGATGCCGGTAACGGTCAATACGGGCACTACAAAAGCGGGGTCGCCGGTATAGTATATCTGTGTCCACAGATCGAAGGTCTGGATGGAGTTGATATTATTGGTGATTTCTATATCGAATTCAAAAGACCCTCCGTTTTCCGGGATGATGATGGGGGTGTTGTGAGGAGTCAAATTCACCATAGCTTCGTGAATGCCGTCCATTCGAATGAGCCAGGCGTCTTCTTGACCTGCGCCGTAGGAATCGGTGAAACCGGCGATTATGAATCCGCCGTCACCGGATTGCTTGATGCTGAACCCGCCGTCATTGCCGTCGCCGCCGATGAATATGTTCCAGAGAGAATCGCCGTTGGAATCGGCGTACATCACCAAAGCCTGGTAGGAATCGGTTCCTCCGGAAGTGGTGTATCCGGTGATGATATATCCACCTTCCGTGGTGGGAATGACGCTGTGCCCTTCATCGAGGCCGTCACCGCCGAAAGCGCAGGTCCATATCGTATCCCCCCGTGAATCTGTTTTTATCAGATAGATGTCTCTGCCGTCATCGGCGATGCCTGAAGCGGTGTATCCGGTGATGATATACCCCCCTTCGGTGATTGGCATGACGCTGTGGCCTCCGTCTGAACCGCCGCCGCCGAAACTTTGCGTCCATTCGGGATTACCGGAAGGGTTGGTTTTTATCAGATAGACATTGGACGAATCCAGCATTGTAGTGGTGTATCCGGTGATGATATATCCGCCGTCCGGGGTGGGTTGGACGCAGTGTCCCTCATCGGCATAGCTTCCACCAAAGGTCTGCTGCCACAGCAGATTACCCGAACTATCCGCCTTTATCAAATAGACTTGGGATGAGTCGAGTTCGTCGGTGGTGTATCCGGTGATGATATATCCGCCGTCCGGGGTCGGCTGCACGCTGAATCCTTTATCGTCGAGGTTAGTTCCGAAGGTTCTGGTCCAGAGGGTATCGCCGTCTTCACCGGTCCTTATCAGATAGACATCCGCCATCCCGGTGCCGGATGAAGTGGTGTAGCCGGTGATGATATAACCGCCATCCGGTGTCTGCTGGACGCTGAATCCTTCGTCGCTGCCGAATCCGCCGAAATTCCTATCCCATTCAGGGTTCCCCAGGGAATCGGTTTTGATCAGGAAGACATCCAACGATGAGGCTAAATAGGTGAAGGAGCCGGCTATGATATAACCGCCATCGGAGGTCTGCTGAACGCTGCGCCCTTCATCAAAACCGGCGCCGCCGAAAGTATTAGTCCAGAGGGTATCGGGAGGAATGATTTGGGTAAAGGCGGGAATGGATAATGTCAATATCGCTATCGAAACAGTAATAAATTTGCTCATAAGTGGATTCTCCATATTAACTTACATAACAAAATAGCTGAGAAGGTAACACTTTAATTATCAGAAGTTAAAGCAATAACAAGGTTGTCATCCCGAACTTGTTTCGGGATCTACGAGATGCAGAA
>JABMRZ010000515.1 GCA_013202315.1 Candidatus Tariuqbacter arcticus
AAAATACGAAATACGAATATCGAAATTCGAAACAAATACGAAACACAAATATCAAAATACGAAACACAAATATCAAAATACGAAATACGAATATCGAAATTCGAAACAAATACGAAACATAAATATCAAAATACGAAATACGAATATCGAAATTCGAAACAAATACGAAATACGAATATCGAAATTCGAAACAAATACGAAACACGAATACTAAATTTTCAAAACATTATTCGCTCTTGCGTAGTATGGCGCCGAAAATATTCATTAGTTCCGTCGATTCTTGTTCTAATTCTTTTCGCGTATTTTCCAGTTCCGGGTCGCTTTGCATATCTATCAACCTTAACCAATATCGACTTTCTTTAGCTTCTTTACGACAGATTTTAATTCTCATTATGAAGTCCTTCTTGCTAAGCGCTTCATTAGCCTCAATATAGTTGGCGCCAACCGAACCGGACGACTTAATCAATTGTTTTCCATCTTCAATATTTGATAATGTCTTATGCAATTTTCTTACGAATGCCCTGACCTTTTTTGCGAATGAAAGCGTCCGATCTTCCAAATCATATTGTTTCGGATTTTGTGTTTTGGTCATTTGAATTTGTTTCGGATTTCGAGTTTCGGATTTCGGATTTTAGATAATTGCTCTTCCCCCTTCCCCCTTCAGCGCCATTCTGAGCTCTATAAAGGACGCTTCTTCCAATAAAAAGACCGTTGTTCCCTTGCCAATATCATCCAGATAATGAGCGTCGGAGGAACAGAGGAAGGGATAATTCCGATATTCGCTGAATTTCAATCGAGCTTCATTTAATTTCATTCTGGGAGAAATTTCCAGCGCGTCCAATTCCAATCCAGGGGGAATGAATCCTAACTGTCCGATGATGCCGAATCCTTCCCGGTCGATGTGAGCGGCGATTGCCAGTCCGTTCAAGGAGTGAATAGCGTCGACTATCTTTTCAACGGAAAGGTTACCGGCTCCGATCAACAACTTTTGATTGAACCTCAATACCTCCCCTTCAGCATTCACCACCACCTGCATTCCAAAGACCTTTTCATCGTTTTCTCCCTCCAGGTTTTGGTAGATAATCGCTTGCAGTTTAAGAGCGTTTTCAGCATTTTCAAAGAGCGCGATTATATGGACTTCTTCTTTCGATGTAACTTCGATTCCGGGGAAGACCGTCACTCCTTTGCCTTCCGATGCTTCAATCACTGCCGCCGTATTCTCGGAAGAATTGTGATCGCAGATGGCGATGATATCGATTCTCCGGTCCACAGCTTCCTTCACAATTCCTCGCGGCGACATACCCAAATCCCCGCAGGGTGAGAGGCAGGTGTGGATGTGGAGGTCTGCTTTGAATTCCTTCAGCATTCTCCGATTAACTTATACAACCTTCCCGCCACCTGAAATGTGGGAAGCTCGGTGGTCATAAGGGGGATTTGCTCCTCCTCCGCCTTCTTAAGGGTTTCTTCTTCCGGCTGGCGGCTGTTCACCAGGATGATGCCAGCGAGTTCCTTGAGGGTGGCTACCGCAATGATATTGGGATGAACCTGAAGAGTAATCCAAATGTTACCCTTTTCAGAATTACCAATCACATCGCTCAAGAGGTCGCTGACATAAGCCCCGGTAACTTCAGCGGTGAGCCCGCCGGATGTCTTCACCTCAAGGCCCAATTTATCAGCTATCGTTCCCAGAACCAAGTTTCATTTTCTCGTTTAAATTGAAGGTGATTTCGAGATGTGTTCCCTTGCCGACGGTGGAATCCAGATTCATTTGGTCGGAACACTTCTTAATGTTCGGCAAGCCCATCCCAGCGCCGAACCCTAATTCTCTGATCCAGTCCGGCGCCGTTGAGAAACCGGGCTGCATCGCCTTTTCGATATCTGGTATACCCGGCCCGGAATCCACTATATCGATCCTGATTTCTTGGGGAGTTATCCGGGCGGTGATTTGCCCCCCATCAGTGAAGACAACAATATTCATTTCAGCTTCATAAGTGGCGATTGCCACTCGGCGGATGACTTTAGAGGGCATCCCCATCCTTCTCAAGGTCTTTTTAAGTCCGCTGGATGTCTGCCCCGCTCGGTTAAAATCTTTGCTAATGACTTTATATTGAAATATGAGTGTAGTTTTATCGGCAACGATGTCCTCGAAAAAATGGCTTGCCCGGTAGCGATGAATTTCTTCTGCATGGTATTCTATTTCTATCTTTTTAAGCAGTCCCCGAACGATATCACCCTTGGTGATGATTCCTACTAATTCTCCGCTCTCTCTGTCAATCACCGGAAATCGTCCATATCCGGTCCGGTCAAATTCTTCTACTGCTTGTACTAATGGCTCATTATTATACAGAGTCTTAATATTAATACTCATTCTGTCCTTTATGGGAATGTCGATTTCTCCTTCAGCCAGACATTTAATAAAATCCTCTATACTAACCAAACCGACCAGCCTGCCTTCATCTACAACCGGAACGCCGGAAATACGCTTTTCACGCAAAAGGTCCCGAAGCTCTATCATCAAGCTATGAGGACTCACCGAGATGATGTCTTTTGTCATAACTTGTTCTACCTTCATCTCATAGACCAATTCTTGAACCTTTGTAATATCTCTTTCACCAATCACGGAAGTACTCGCATAAGTATTATTCTTTATATTCAGACCAGCCTACCAGTCCGTTTGTATACAATTTGCCGCAGGCATCGAACATGGGCAGAGAAGTGGTTAACAGAGTAATCTCATTTTCCCGGGCTAATGCGATTAATTCTTCACTGGGCTGCTTGCCCCGAACGAAGCAGACTACACCCACATCGGACATTTCAGCAGTGCGGATTGCCTGAGGATTGTTAAGTCCGGTTAATAGAATTGCGCCGGGTTTTATAAACGCCAGCACATCGCTCATAAGATCACATCCGCAGCCCGCCTTCACTTCACTATCCAAGTTTCTTTCACCCGTCAATACCCGGCAATCGAGAATCTTCACAATTTCCTTAACAGTCATATTATTTAACCTCTTCGGGCAAGAGCCGGGCATCGGTAAGGGCGGTTAAATCGTGTTCCGGCGCAGGAGATTCAGGTTTGCATATTGTAGAAATTCTGCCTTCTTTAATAACCTTCCCGCCAAGGATTAACTTCCGGTCCAGGGGGAACGGCTGGCTGGGGCAGGCTTCATAACACATCCCGCAGCTGTTGCACAGATCGGGGTTAACATAGCGAGCCTTCTTACGAACCTTGATCTTAAAATTGCCGATATAGCCCTGCACATCCTCGACTTCAGCATAAGTCATAAGCCGGATGCGTGGATGATTACTCACCGCGACCATCTTGGGAGTTAAAATACAGGCGGCGCAGTCCAGGGTGGGGAAGGTCTTGTCGAACATTGCCATATGCCCGCCGATGGACTCTTCTTTTTCCACCAGAAATACATCATATCCGGCGTCCGCCACCTGCAAAGCCGCTTCGATGCCGGCGATTCCACCGCCTAATATCATAACGCTTTTCCCCACCGGCACCCGGCGCATCTCCAGCGGCTGGTGCAGAATAACCCGCGCGACCGCCCCCCGGATTAAGGCGTGCGCCTTCTGAGTCGCAGCCAGGGGGTCGACGGTGACCCAGCTTACCTGTTCGCGGATGTTGACCATCTCAAAAAAGTATCGGTTCATTCCGCCCCGTTCCACCGCGGCACGAAATGTTATCTCATGCATAAGCGGACTGCAAGCCGCCACCACCACCCGATCTAATTTGTGTTCCTTGATGTCGTTGATGATGAGTTCCTGCCCGGGCTCGGCACACATAAACTTGTAATCCTTTGACACCACCACATTGGGATGTTCCGACATCTTTTTGACGATCTGGACTACATCCACCATTTTCGATATGTTGGTACCGCAATGGCAAATATACAAGCCGACCCTGACGGGAATCTTGCCATTGCCGTTTTTCTTGTTATCACTCATACAGCTGCCTCCACTGCTTTGGGTTTCAGTTTTATCTTTGGCGCTTCGATCAACAGGGTATCTATCCCTAATTTGGAAGGTTCAACACCGAGCGCGAGACCTACAAGCTGGCTGAAATACATAATCGGCATATTGTGTTTGAGGTTGTATCGACGATTAATCTGAGCTTGGTATGATTCAAGATTCATCTGGCACAGCGGACAGGTCGTTACTATAACATCGGCGCCATTATCTTCCGCGCACTTTAAAAGGTGGTTGTTCAGATTGAGGGCGATTTCTTCAAAAGTGGTCATTAGCATCCCTCCGCAGCATCGAACCTTATCGGGATAGTCCACTACATCCGCTCCTAATGCATCGAACAGCATATCCATAGTCTGAGGGTCGTCCATATCGTCAAAGTCGTATACCGGGCGGACAATCATACAGCCATAATAGGGAGCCACTTTCAAACCTTCCAACTCAAAGCGGCATGACGCGCTAATCTTTTCAATCCCCACATCGTTCACCAGAATATCCAGCGGATGGCGCACCTCAACCATCTTGTCATAAGACAGCCCCCCCGCCTTCAGCGCTTCGTTGATTAACTTACGGGAGTGAATATTCCAGGTCATATGCCGATTGGTCTTGCGGAGGGTGGTGTAGCAGCTGCTGCAGGGAGCGCAGATATCCAAGCCCATATTCTGTGCGAGGGCGAGATTGCGGGCGCTCACCGCAAAACCGACTATCTTGTCCACCGACATATACATAGTCGCTCCGCAGCAGTTCCAATCTTCAATCTCGCGCAAACCGATGCTTAGGGTCTTGAATACCTCGCGTATAGACCAATCGTATGGTTTGCCGGTATTTTCCAGGCTGCACCCGGGGTAATAAGCGTATTCCATCATATACCTTCCTTTTCCAATTGATTAGCGCGGTCAATGATGGCGCGGATTTCCTTGACTTTCTTGATGGACTGCGGACGCACTGAAATGCGCCCCTTTCGTATCATTGCGAGCCCAAAACCCGCGCTGGCGATGAGTTTCTTGGGATTGGCTTTCAAAAAATACCTAATAGCCAGCCCTATCTCGAAATTGCGCCCATACTTGTAAATATTCGAAATGAAAGCCTTCGAAAGGGCGTAAGTTGGAAACTTGGGTGGGTAAATCTTCATATCCATCGCCAGCCGCTTCAACGCGTAGATCAAATCGGTGACTAATATCCCCGATGGACAACGCACCCGGCAGGAATAACACGAGGCGCAAATCCAAATGGTGCGGCTGTGAAGGATATCCTCCAAATGCCCGGCTCTGAAGAGAGCCACCACCTCCCGTGGAGTGATATCCATCATATAAGAAACCGGGCAGGTGCCGGTGCAGGTGCCGCATTGAATGCAGTTTTGAATCTTCTCCCCGCGCGGAATGCTTTTTACCTGCTCCCAGAAAGCGGCGCGCAATTCCGCTTCACGCTTGGGAACAGGCTCAGTGAAAGTTCTTGTAATCATATAACCTCTTAAATCCGGCTTGAGTTAAGTAAGGTATTAAGATTGACGCACATTAATAAAACGCAGTCTCATTGCCGCTGTATTTTCCTTCTCAGAAACGCTCATTGTAAACACTCGAAAGCTGCCTTAAAGTCGCCTGGAGCCTGCGGACAATAATATCTGAAAAGAACGAGTAAAATTCATAGCCTAACTCGTGGTCCTCGTGACATTGAGTTCGCAAATACTGTCCATCCAATGCTATAGCCTGGGTCAGTTCATGCACCCTTGCGGTAAACTGACATTTATAGGGCGGTATCAGCCATGACCACCCCAATAATTCACCGGACCCAATGATTTCTATGGTGATAAAACCCCGGTTAGGAATGCTTACTTCCAAACCGACCCTCCCCCGGCGAATCAGGAAAAATCTATTGGCTGGATCCCCTTCGCGGTATATGAACTGATCCGGTTCAAACTTTACACTTGAAGAGCAGTCTGCTAATATTTTGAGGTGTTTCGGATCAAATCCTTTCAAGCACGGATGTTCGGCAAGGACGATATCAAGCGTTTCCATCAGCTACTCTTAAGATAATTGATTTAAGCGCTTATTGCGCCCACATCGATAAAAATTGTCAATCAGCAGTACAGCGGACAAATCCTATCAGAATCATTACTTCATTTACTGTGAATCTATCAATTTCGAA
>JABMRZ010000516.1 GCA_013202315.1 Candidatus Tariuqbacter arcticus
ATGTCATTCCCGTCCTCTCCTTTCATTCCCGTACCCTCCTGTCATTCCCGCGAAAGCGGTAATCCATCTTTAATAATAACAAGGGGAACGATTCCGGACAAGCCGGAATGACGAGCCTCGTAGGGCGGATATTCATATCCGCCAGTATTTGTGCGAATCTAATCGCCGGATGTGAACATCCGGCTTACATCAAAGGGGAATCCGACCTGCGCTTCTATATTTTGTATAATCTGGAATGACGAAAAACTAACCCCTATTCCCCAACCCCTAAACCCTATTTTCCAAGTAATCGTATCGACATTTTTTTATCGATGTCAGCGCAATAAGCGCCTAATAATAATCAAACAACATCATGATCCGACCAGCTTAAGAACCAGTTCCCCCTTTCGGAAAGAGCAAGATCATCCCTTCTTTCGGTTCGATCCTTCACGACGAAATACATTCCGTGTGGCATCATTATCTTTGGAAGACATCTGAATCCTGCCTGATAAAAAACTTTACTTAGACCTTGTGGTCCCAGTACCAGCGCGGTAATCATCCCGATCCCTTCCGCTCTGAAATCACCTTTTGCATATAGAAGAAGTTGCAGACCGATTTCAGGATGCGCCGGATCAAACAAGAGTTCTGCGATATATCCGAACCGCTTGTTGAACTTATTTTCTGTCCTCGTTACAATGAGCCCCAGTATCTCCGCACCCTGTCCAACAGCCCGGACGGAGTATTTCTTAGGAGAATCCATAAAGCGCCAGTTGAGATATGCCGAATCTCGATTGATTGCGTAACGCACGTTGGGCCGGATTTTTTCCCACAAGGCATCGACACGGTGGTCGAATGTGGTTAGTTTACCCTGAAAATAACCGGAACGCGAGTCCGCGAGCCTTGTATTTTCATTCTAAGTTGTAAGAGGGTTCGCGAATTGAGACCCTCTTATGAGGGTTTATTTAGTGATTTATTCGAATATACTGTTTTGATTAGAAGATAATCTAAATGCAGCCTTCTTAAAAGGTGATATGCGGAAATCACCGGGCAGATGAGGCTGATTTCCGAAAAGAACCTCCTCAATAGTAAGAATCTGGCATTTGGAATAGTCTTTCCGGGTTATTTTCGAGGTATAAAATCCGAAACCGGCAGCTTCTGCCATCATCGCTCGCGTGGGTTTTTCCAAAGTGAGAAAAATTCCAATCGCCGCTTTTTCACGGTCGACGACAGACTGCAATTCCCTGATATCTTTAACTCCGACTTTTCCGCTTTTAACCTGAACAATAACCTTTTTAACTTCGTCTTTACTTTCCCAAAAATAGATGAATCCGTCAATCCCTGTATCAGCCCCTTTCTTTTTATCGCCATATGGGCATGCGTCTATCAACGCTAGCGCCCAGAACTGAAACTGAAAACGGTTTTGGTTTGCAAGTTCATAAGCCCCTGCCAAATCTTCAGGTTCACCAATCACGGAATAATCCCTTTTGGGGATCATATCAAACATATTCTTTATGCGAAGCTTAATCAGATTTATCGCCAAATGCGTAATATCAATTCCAATCCAATTTCTGTTAAGATTTTGCGCAACTGCTATTGAAGTGCCGCAGCCGCAGAATGGGTCTAATACAACATCGCCCTCTTGCGAAGACGCTTTGATAATCCGTTCCAGTAATGCTTCCGGTTTTTGTGTAGGATAGCCGAGCCGCTCCCGGGCGGATTGATTGATTATATCAATGTACCAATAATCTTCAATAGGATAACCCCCTTTGAGATAATCTCGCACTACCAATTCAGGGTATGTGTTTTCCCATTCAATATCCACATCCTTAGCGGATTGAATCGGACTTCCCTTGATACCTCTGCCTACTAATCTATAATGACCGATATCGTCTTTATATTTGTATTTTTTAATCGTTACGGGAGATAACGGCTGCAGATTCGCTTTCCAATCGAAATGATATTTATCACTTTTACTGTAATAGAGAATTATATCGTGCTTTTTACAAAAATGCTTTTTTGACATAGGGCGTGATTTGTAGCACCATACAATTTCATTGCGGTAATTATTCTTTCCGAAAACCGCATCCATTAAAATCTTCAAATAATGACTGGCGGAAGGATTGCAATGTAAATAAATTGAACCGGTTTGTCTTAAAACTCGTTTTAATTCAATCAATCGAATACACATCATCGTCAGATACGCCATCACATCGCTATGCTTCAAAATCTTTCGGAAAGAAATCATCAATTCAACAATATCAGCAGGGGCGATGTCAACAACCTCTTTTAGGATCCTTTCAGTTTCTTCAGTCCAGCGCCAAGTATCTTCAAAAGCGGTTATTTGAGCTTGGGAAGGTCTGCCTGTAGGTTCTTTAAAGAGCAAATTATAATCAGCTTTAGAATTGAAAGGCGGATCTAAATAAATCAAATCGACAGATTCATCCGCAATATAATTTCTTAGTATCTCTAAATTGTCTCCATAATATAGAAAGCTATCCATCCTATCCTCTTTTGTCCTGGACTATATTAGCAAGACCATTAATAAGTGTGATCCTGCTTCTGTATCTTCGCCTGCAGGGACATAATTCCATCCAGGATAGCTTCCGGCCTGGGAGGGCATCCGGGGATATAGACATCGACCGGGATAGCCAAATCCGCACTTTGAACAACGGCGTAGTTATCATAAGGCCCCCCGCAGGAAGCGCAGGCGCCTAAGGCGATGACCCATTTGGGTTCGCACATCTGTTCGTATACTATTCGCAGGACAGGTGCGATTTTCTGGTTGACCGTGCCGCAAATCAACAATAAATCGGCTTGCCGGGGGCTGAACCTGGGCAGCGCCGCTCCGAAACGGTCCAAATCATAGTGCCCGGAAGCGACCGACATATATTCCATTCCGCAGCAGGCGGTTACGAATGGATATACGAAGAGGGAGAATTTCCGCGCCCAGCCGATGGCGGCGTGAAGCTTAGTGGGGATTGCAATTGAAGGAACTCGATTTAGCGCCATTCGAACACTCCTTTCTTCCACACATAGATCAGACCGACGGTGAGGACAGCGACGAAAATCGCCATTTCGATGAATCCGAATATTCCAAGTTCTCGGAACCTCACCGCCCAGGGGTATAAGAAGACCACTTCGATGTCGAAAATGACGAAGATGACCGCCACCAGATAGAATTTCACCGGGAAGCGGACCCGCGCTTCTCCGATGGGGTAGCTGCCGCATTCGAATGGGGTTTGCTTAACCTTGCTGGACATATTCTTCGGCCCGAAAAAGACCGATAAAGCATACATCAATGCGGTTATCAAACCCGCTAATACCAGCAGGATCAGAATCGCTAAGTATGGATTCATAATGGATCTGTCCAAATAAAGTTTAATAATACAGACAAAAGGAAATGATAGGGAAAATTTTCACTAAATATAGGTAATAAATCTTCAAATCTCAAATTATTTCGACGGAATAAGATAAAAATTCTAAAAGTCAGCGAGGCAATGGAAGGATTAAAGCGGATACATACAGATATAGTCGTAAATAACCTGAAAATCATGGAGATTGAATAACAAGTTCAAGAATCAATGAAAGGAATGATGAAATGAGAGGAAATATATGTTGGTGTTTCCGCCAGTGAATAGATTCCTGGGTTTTTTCAACATCAAGCGCGTTTTTTCTTCTCTACGGTGAGGATTCTCGGCTTCCTCCTGCCGGTGACCACACCTTTGGTGATAATCACTTCTGCCACATCTTTTCTAGAAGGGATATCGAACATAATGTCGCACATCACTCGCTCCATCACTCCACGCAGAGCTCTGGCGCCGGTGCGTTTTTTAGCGACTTCCTTGACGATAGCCTTCAAGGCTTCCCTTTCAAAGTGAAGGGCGACCCCTTCCATTTCCATCAGCCGTTGATATTGCTTGACCAAGGCGTTTCTGGGTTGGGAGAGTATTTTCATCAAAGCGGCTTCGTCAAGTTCACCCAGCGGACAGACTATGGGCAGCCTGCCGATAAGCTCGGGAATAAGCCCGAATTGAAGCAAATCATCCGGTTCGATTCTCAACAGCAGTTCAAAAGCGTTCATAGATTTAGCGCTTTCAGCTTTATCGCCGAACCCGATTCGGTTCTTGCCGATGCGGCTTCCGATAATATCTCTGATGCCTTCAAAAGCGCCGCCGCAAATGAAGAGGATATTCTTTGTATTAATGTTGATGAGCTTTTGTTCGGGATGTTTCCTTCCCCCTTCAGGAGGGACGGAGGCGAGGCTTCCTTCCAACAGCTTCAACAAAGCCTGCTGTACGCCTTCACCGGAAACATCGCGGGTAATCGACATATTCATCTCCTTACGGGCGATTTTGTCCAATTCGTCGATGTATATTATGCCCATTTCGGCGGCGGCTAAGTCATAATCCGCAGCTTGCAGCAAGCGAACTAACACATTTTCCACATCTTCGCCCACATATCCGGCTTCGGTCAAAGTGGTGGCGTCGGCGATGGCGAATGGCACCTGCAGGAAACGCGCTAAGCTTTCCGCAATTAGAGTCTTACCGGTGCCGGTGGGGCCTATCAGCAGAATGTTGCTTTTTTCAAGCTCCACATCACTGTCTATCAGGCGGGAATTTATCCGCTTATAGTGGTTATAAACTACCACAGAGATTTTTTTCTTCGCCAGGTCTTGTCCGATCACATATTGATCTAAACGCTCCTTAATTTCCGCCGGGATGGGGAAATTCTTTATTTCCTGGTGGGAATGCTGCTTCATATTGTGTATTATAATCTGCCTCGAAGCCTGAACGCAGCGATCGCAGATGTTGACATCGGGACCTGAAATCATTACTTGAACCTGTGAAGCATTCCTGCCGCAAAAGGCGCATATTTGATCTTTCTTAGCCATGCGAACCCCTCAGATATTGTTAAGACATTTATCAACAGTAAGTTGACGGTTGTCTGTGTATCGGATTTGTCTTCTAATCGAACTACTCACTATAAATACATTTAGTAAATTTAACATATACTCTCAATATATTCAAGCATTGGTCCGAAAATAATTTTCATTTGACTGAAATTGATATCACCAAAGAAGCGCAAAAACAACGACTGACAGAGAAATAGCAGTGAATGATTAATCAAACATATTCTCCGATTGCGTCTTCGAGCTTCTCCGGAATTATCCCCGTTTCCTTCCAGAAATCGTCTTCATCGGTGACGCTTTCCTCTAAAAGCTGTTTTATCATATCGTCTGAAGTAGGGAACCAGGCGAACCTCCCCATTAATTTAGCTCCCAGCATAATCAATCCAGCGGGGATTTTCACCCGCCGCATTTTTCGACCGGCGGCTTGTTCGATAGTTTTCAGGATTTCAATATAGCTCAGTTTATCGGAACCGCCGATGTTGTAGGTCTTATTAATACTCGCTTTAGCGGAGATTTGTTTCACCATTCCCCGGCAAAGGTCTGTTCTCGACAGGGGCATCAGTCGATAGTCCCCTTTTCCGATGACCGGTATCGGGAGCCCTTTTTTCATCCAGCCGGCGAATTCAACTGCAAACCTATCACCCGGTCCGAAAATCAGCGAAGGGCGGAAAATCGTCCAATCAAGCCCCGATTCCCTGACAATCTTTTCGGCTTCCAGTTTGCTTGTGTTGTATCCGATATTCAAACCGCTGTCAACGCCCAAAGCGCTCATATGCAGGTATCGCTTAACCCCGGCTGTTTTACAGGCTTCTATCAGATTGCGGGTCAAGTCGATATGCGCTTTTTGGAAAGTAATACCTTTGCCGGGGAATTCCCGAATTATCCCCGCCAGGTTGAAAACGACATCACATCCTCCAATCCCCTGCGCCAGCCTGCCCACACTGGACTCAAAGACGACGAATTTTTCGGAATATCCGCATTCATAGATGAATTTTTCGCCGTGCCCCCTGACCATACAGCGCGCCTGCCAGCCGGCTTCGGCGAGGGCTTGAGTGGCCCCTTTGCCTAAAAATCCGCTGCCTCCGGTTACGAATGCTCTCATACCTTCGATTAGCTCACCCTATTGAGTTTATACTTAATTCTAAATTTTAAATTCTGAATTCTAAATTGCTTTTCACCCTGCCGCTTTGAATTTCTTCAATTCATCCTTCAAGTAGCTGCCGGTGTAGGATTTTTTCGATTCCGTAATTTCCTCAGGTGTACCTTGAGCAATGATTAGTCCGCCCTCATCGCCGCCTTCCGGACCCAAGTCGATGATATGGTCGGCGGTCTTGATTACATCCATATTATGTTCGATAACTAGAACCGTGTTCCCCTTGTCCACCAGGCTGTTCAGCACCCTCAACAACATTTTAATATCGGCGAAATGCAAACCGGTGGTCGGTTCATCAAGAATATAGAGCGTCCTGCCGGTGGCGACTTTGGACAGTTCGCTGGCAAGTTTCACCCTTTGCGCTTCGCCGCCGGATAGAGTTGTCGCCTGCTGGCCGAGTTTTATATACCCCAGCCCCACATCGCTCAAAGTCTTCAATTTACGGTGAATTACGGGAATATTGTGCATAAAAACGAGCGCTTCATCCACGGTCATATCCAAGACATCGGCGATCGACCGTCCTTTGAAGAGGATTTCCAGGGTTTCGCGGTTATACCGCCTGCCTTTACATTCCTCGCAGAGCACATAGACATCGGGCAGGAAGTGCATTTCAATTTTGATAATCCCGTCGCCGTGGCAGGCTTCGCAGCGCCCGCCCTTGACATTGAAGCTGAAGCGCCCCGGCTTATAGCCGCGCATCTTGGCTTCGGGGAGCTGGGTGAACAGGTCGCGGATGGGAGTGAACACGCCGGTGTAGGTGGCGGGATTCGAACGCGGAGTTCTGCCGATGGGGCTCTGATCAATGTCGATGACCTTGTCCAGGTATTCCGATCCGTAAAGGAATTTGTGTTCGAGTGGTCTCAACTTCGATTTGAAAAGCCTTTGCGCCAGCGCGGGGTAAAGGGTTTCGTTCACCAAAGTGCTTTTCCCTGATCCGGATACCCCGGTTACCACGATGAACTTTCCCAGCGGAAATTCCACCGTTATATTTTGGAGATTGTTACCCTTTGCGCCCTTCAAGATTAGTTTATTGCCGCTGCCGGAACGGCGGTGAGCGGGGATGGGTATGACTTCTTCGCCGGCAAGATATTTCCCGGTCAAGGACCCTGAACGCTTAATCGCTTCAGGGGGACCCTGGGCGACCACTTTCCCGCCCTGCACTCCGGCTCCGGGACCTAAATCGATGACTTCATCGGCGGATTCAATAGTTTCGCGGTCGTGTTCGACCACGATAACGGTGTTGCCCAGATCCCTGAGCTTCAACAGGGTTTGAATCAACCGCTTATTGTCCCGAAGGTGGAGTCCTATGGAGGGTTCATCCAGGATATAAAGCACACCTACTAACTGCGAGCCTATCTGGGTGGCTAAGCGGATGCGCTGAGCTTCTCCGCCGGCGAGGCTTCCGGCTGAACGGTCGAGTGTGAGGTAGTCCAAACCGACATTTCTCAGAAATCTCAGTCTGGATAACAGTTCCTTCAAGATTTGGCGGGCGATGGTTCTGTCCTTTTCGCTGAGCTTCAAGTCCTCGAAGAATTTCAGCGCTTCTTTCACCGATAAGCTGGTCAATTTAGTTATGGTCATATCTCCAATCCGCACCGAACGGCTTTCGATGCGCAGTCTTTCGCCCTTGCAGACATCGCAGGGGATGGCGCCCATATAATTCTCTATCCATTCCCTAATCTGGGGGGAACCGGTCTGTCTGTAGCGCCTCTGCAGGTTGGGGATTATTCCTTCCCAGGTGCTGTTGAATTCGCCGTAGAATTTGCCGGAGGTCTGCACCCAGTTGACTTTTATCTTCTTATCGCCTGTGCCGTGCAGTACGACATTCTTCTGTTCTTCAGTCAGTTTACTCCAGGGAGAATGGAGGGAAAAACCATAGTCTTCTGCGACTTTCTTCACCATACTGAAGAACCATCCATCGCGCCCTTCTCCCAGAGCAGTGACCGCCCCTTCCCAAATGGACAAATCGGGGTTGGGAACCATCAAATCGGGGTCGATTTCCAACCTGGTGCCGATTCCATCGCAAGCCGGGCAGGCGCCGAAAGGGCTGTTGAAGGAGAACATCCTGGGCTGGAGTTCCTCAAAGCTGACCCCGCAATCCGGGCAGGCGAAATGTTCGCTGAACAGCGTTTCCTTCTCGCCTATAACATCGACCAATACCATTCCATTCGCAAGTTCCAGGGCGGTTTCCAGCGATTCTGTCAGCCGTCCCCTTATTTCATTGCCGATTACCAGCCTGTCGACCACAATTTCGATATTGTGCTTCTTGTATTTCGCCAGTTTTATCTCCTCGTCCAGGCTTTCGATTTCGCCGTCCACTCGGACTCGAACATAACCGTTCCGGCGGGCTTGGGCGAATACTTCGCGGTATTCCCCTTTACGACCCCGAACGATGGGCGATAAAATTTGAACGCGGGTCCCTTTTTGAAGTTCCAGGATGGTGTCCGCCATCTGCTGGACGGTCTGGCGTTCGATGAGCTTTCCGCATTTATAGCAATATGGTATACCAATGCGGGAATATAATAAACGGAGGTAATCGTAAATTTCGGTAACCGTGCCCACGGTGGAACGGGGGTTGCGCGGCGAAACTCTCTGTTCTATGGAAATGGCTGGCGACAGCCCTTCGATGTACTCCACATCCGGCTTTTCCATCAACGACAGAAACTGGCGGGCGTAAGCCGATAGGGATTCCACATACCGCCGCTGCCCTTCGGCGTAGATAGTGTCGAAGGCAAGGGACGATTTCCCCGATCCGGAAAGGCCGGTGATGACCACCATCTTGTTGCGGGGGATGGACAGGTCGATATTCTTAAGGTTGTGTTCTTTAGCGCCTTTTATTTTAATATAGCCGGCTTCGGGCATTTTTTATTCCGTGGGTTGTTAAAAACGGTGAACGGTTGACGGTTGACGGTTGTCGGTGAACGGTGAACGGTGAACGGTTGACGGTAAAATGCCTTTCACAATAATTGCATCTTTAGTCTTGTTTTATTATATTGATGATATAGCGGAATAAATCAAATTGGAATATCGATGAGAAAAATAGTTATTGCGCTGATAATTGTCCTGGGTCTCCTCCCCGGCGTATTATTAGCTGAAATCGGCGCCGATTTTTGCTTCAGCCGTTTCGATGAAATAGGTCGTTCGTCTATCGGCATCAACGGGATGGCGTTTCCAATGTCACTTACAAAAGGTAAACTATCCCTGGGTTTCGATTTCGGGATTGAATTAATCGAACGGCACCTCGACCATATAACTCCATCGGTCATCGATACTGTAACCTGGGATCCAGCTATATACACAGATACATTGGATTATGTCGCCTGGTTCGACAAAGAATATCTCGATTATATGTTCATCCCCTTCTCCATCCTGCTCCGGTATAATTTTAGGGATCCTGAAAAGTTGAGCTCTATCAGACCGGCGATTTTCCTGGGCATTGGGGGCGTTCTCAATATAGTTCAAGAGAGCGGACGACAGATTCAAGATTGGTTTTATTCCGGGAGTCCCACATCCTCATTACCTGACATCCGGCGAGCCGTCGATTACGGCGGACAATCCATCGCCACCTTCGATTTTTTCATCAAGCCCAAAATTGCGCTCTACTATCAAAGATTCTATGCGAGTTACGAATATCACTTCAATACCCGGTATATGAAGAGCTCGTTCAGCGTCGGTTATATTTTCAGGCTATGATGTTGTCAGTAGTCGGTAGTCGGTTTTCGGTTCACGGTTCACGGTTTTCGGTTCACGGTTCACGGTTCTCGGTTCTCGGTTCTCGGCACAGCGAGGAACCTTGAAAATCAACGGACTTAATGAATACTAAATTTGTATTATTGATAAATATATTTTATATTAAGAATGGTTAAGTGGGTGTCTTCCTTAACTTCAACTTATAATTTGCTATTATAAACTCTCATTTCCTCGCAATATGGTTAAAAAAAGACCTTCTCTTGCATCAAGACGAGAATCGGTGATCCAAAGGATTCCTATCCTCAAGATTCGAAATTATCTGATCATTCCCATTCAAATTGACTTGGACGATCTATCAGCGGCTCAATTGCAGAAGGATATCCTCCAAAAGATCGATAAAACCGGCGCTCAGGGGGTCATCATCGATGTCTCAGTAGTCGAAATGATAGACAGCTACCTCGGTAGAATCCTGGGTGAAACTGCCAGGATGGCGGCTCTAATGGATGCTAAAGTCGTCCTTTGCGGTATGCAGCCTGCCGTTGCTATTACCTTGGTCGAACTAGGCTTAAGTCTGGAAGGAGTGCACTCTGCGCTGAATCTCGAAGGCGCAATCACTATGATGGAAAATATCCTGGGAGAGTAGTGATAAATGCATGAAGAAAGGTATATAAACAGCGAAATAATTCCAATCCTCGAAGAACGGGATGTCGTCATCTGCCGGCAAGCATGCAGAGAATGGGCGCGGCGTATAGGATTCAACCTGGTCGATCAAACAAGGATCACCACCGCCGCATCTGAACTCGCTCGAAATATTCACGAATACGCCGGCGCCGGTGAAGTCATCATTCAGGAAGTCGAAGATGAAACCCGAAGAGGAATTAAAATAACTTTTCAAGACCAGGGACCCGGACTCGATGATGTTGAAGAAGCTATGAAAGAAGGTTATACCTCCCATAAAGGTATGGGTATGGGCTTGCCCGGCTCCAAAAAACTAATGGACGAATTCTATATCCAATCCGAACCTGAAAAAGGCACTTCAGTCACTATTTATAAATGGCTTCCAATATAAATTCAAGAATTCCACATCTATGATTAAAATATGAGGTTATCTTAATGGTAATCACAAACCAATTGGAAATTATTAAGGAGTTGGCTTCCATAGGAACAGCGATTATCCGAGAAAGGACTATTAATACTATCTGTCAAATGGTAGCCGAAGCCGTGGTGGATCACACCGCTTTCCAACGCTCTGTCGTCTCTCTGCTGGAAAAAGACAATACCTTTAACCGTATTGGATTCGGAGGATTGACTCCGGAACAAACTCAAAAACTCAAGAAAATTCCCCGCAGCACCGCGGAAGAAAAAGAAGCTAACTTGAGAGATGAATTCCTGATCAGTCAATCATACTATATTCCCCACGATAAAACACAATTGGATGGGCTGAAGAGCGAAAGAGAATATGATGAAACCGCTGAATGGCATCCCGATGATTTCCTCTTCATCCCACTGTATGATCCCGCGAAGAGAATGATTGGAATGATTTCCGTGGATGACCCGCGGGACGGTAAAAGACCAACCCCTATAAGTCTCCTGCCTATGGAAATCCTCGCAAACCTCGCCGCTGTCGCCGTCGAGAATATCAACAACCTTAAAAAAATGGAAGATACACTGCGAAAACTGCGCGAACAGCAAAAAGTGGTGATGGAACTTTCTACACCGGTCATCGATATCTGGGAAAAGATACTCGTCCTTCCATTGATTGGAACCGTCGACAGCGTTCGCGCCCAACAGATTATGGAAAATGTCCTCCTGAAAATCAGCGCCACCGAAAGCTCGGTGATAATCATCGATATCACCGGCGTTCCCGTCATTGACACTCTGGTCGCCTCCCACCTGATTAAAACCGTTGAAGCGGTGAGACTCATCGGAGCTGAAACTATCATCACCGGAATCAACCCCGAAATCGCACAAACACTCGTACATCTGGGCGTTGACCTTAAGGAAATCAACACCAAAGCCAACCTCGCACGAGGAATCGAAACAGCGCTGAAACTTACTAACAGAAAAGTCGAAGAAATCCAATAATATGTCACTGTTCGATGAAAAAAAAGCCTTTTCCGGTAACAAAAATGACTTCGATAATCAAGTCGAGAACGGCAATGCTGTCGAAATCAGCATCGACGATGAATATTCCATCTATCCTATCCTGAAGACCGCCGAAAAATTCTGCAAAGCTGTCGGTCTAAACACGATTCAAAGTAAGGAAACCGAAATTGCCTTGAAAGAATTGGTTACAAATGTCCTGAAGCACGGCGGTGCGAAAGGGCTGGTTAGATTCAGCCGGCAGAATCAAGGTAATGCAAGCCTTATCATTGAAGTCGAAGACTGGGGAAGCGGATTGAAGAACTTCCACCAGGCGCTTGAAGATGGATATACCTCCGGCGGCGGCTTGGGAGGAGGGCTCCCTGCGGTCAATCGATTGATGGATAGCTTCAAATTGATTTCGCGCACCAACGGCGGAGCGCTCTTTCGTACTGTCAAACACGCCTCGAATAATGTCGAAATCACTGAAAATGAGTGGCGTTTCAGCGTATATTCCCGCCCGGAAGAATCTGAAAACCTGAATGGCGATGGATACTTCCTGAAACGCAGCGGTAATTCCATTTGCATCGCTATTATCGATGGACTTGGACATGGCTCAAAAGCGCATGAAGCTACTCAAAAAGCACTATACTATATCGAACAGTTCCATCAATGGGAAGAGGTCGAACTATTTAATCTCCTGCACGAAAAGTTAAACGAAAGCAGGGGAATTGCGATTGGACTGGTTAAAATTCAAGAAGGGACGGATGTAGTCAGATATACCGGGATTGGTAACATAACCGGTTTGATTCAAGGTAAAAAAAGCATAGGATTCATCAATTACAGCGGTACTATTGGAGTGAGGGTGCGTAAAATCAGGACCTTGGAATACAAAGTCAAACCGGATGATTTACTAATCCTTCATTCCGATGGCATCACTACCAATTGGATGAATGAATTTAACAATATTTGGCGCAATAATCTGCAGAGTTTCACCCAAGAATTGATTTCAAAATACGGGAGAAAAAATGACGATGCTACCATTATTGCAGGATGGCGGAAATGAACCCTAACCATGAAAATATCATTGATTTGAAAGAAAGAATTAAGACTGCCGAAGAAGAAATCGAAAACCTCAGACATGAACTGATGGAAACTAATACCGGCATCATCGCCCTCTATAATGAGTTGAATGATACCAATGAAAAGTTGAAACAGAAAAATGAGGAACTTCAAAATACCCTTAAAGAACTCCGTGAAACACAAGATAAGTTGATTCAATCCGAAAAAATGGCGGCGATAGGGAGCATCATTGTCACTTATAATCATCAAATCAATAATCCTCTGATGATAATTCTGGGTAATGTGCAATTCGTTCTTATGACTGAAAAGAACCTCGATGAAAATTTAAATAAGAGACTCAAAATCGTCGAAAGTGAATGCTGGAGAATTTCAGAAGTTACCAGTAAAATCAAACAATATGAAAAGCTGATTCCGGTCAAATATCTGAATACTATGTTTGAATTCAATATTTCTGATCGATCGAACAACGAAAATGGAAATAATGAATGAACCTTCAAAAAAGGTTAAAGCGCTGATTGCCGATGATGAAGAAGCTATATTAGTTCTCTTTGGGGAAGTAGTGCGGTCGATGGGCATCACACCGGTTTCTGCCGGAGATGGTGTAGCCGCTTTTCAACTGTTCAATGAAGAAAACCCCGATATCGTTATCAGCGATATCCATATGCCCAAAATGGATGGAATCGGTCTGTTGAGAAAAATTAAACTGATAAATCCCAATATACCGGTTATACTTATCACAGGTTACGGACATTACAGGCAGTTGATCGAAAGCGGTGAAGTGAAGCCCGATGGGTATCTTGAAAAACCGTTTAATCTGCAGGATATTTTCGATATAATATATAAATTCCTGCCCGATTTGAAAAAATGAATAACTTAACCCGGGCGAACAGGAACCCATAATGATTGATGATGATTTACTGAAAATAACCTCCAAATTTGACACATCGACCTCAAAACATACCAAAT
>JABMRZ010000517.1 GCA_013202315.1 Candidatus Tariuqbacter arcticus
ACAATGTCTTCAAGGAATTACTTCAAAGAACTATAATGTTACAAAAATTGAGATGTTGAAGTTGAAGAGACGAATCGGGCTCTATATCAGCGCCTTGTTGATACTTGGCTTACATTCTCTGCAAATCGAAGCGGAAGTCCGCTATGTCCCCGGTGAATATCGGACGATCCAAGCGGGAATCAATGCCGCTTTCGATGGAGATACCGTCCTGGCCGCTCCCGGCGTATATCGCGGGAATGGTAACTATAACATCGACTTCCTCGGCAAGGCAATCACGGTTATATCCGAAGCCGGTGCGCTATACACCATAATCGAAGCGGAATTTCAAGGTCGGGGAGTGATTTTCCAATCCGGGGAAACAAGCGCTTCTATATTGGAAGGATTCACCATCGTCAATTGCTATGTCGAAGGGCAGACTTTCGGCGGGGGAATTTTATGTGAAAATTCTTCGCCGACCATCAAAGGAAACATAATCTCAAACTGCGAAGCGTATTACGGCGCGGGAATCGCCTGCTTGAACGGGTCGGCTTTGATTCAGAATAACGAAATCAGAGGCAATTACAGCGAATGGGGAACCGGAATATTGTGTTGCTTCGGCGGTCAGCCGACAATCATCGGCAATACCATAGTCGATAATTTCGCCGAAGGCGGTTGAGGAGGCTGTGGAGGCGGCGGGATCCGCTGCGAATACGCCGATGCGCTCATCATCGACAATTACATCGCCGGCAACAGCACCAATTTCGGGGGCGGAGGGGTGTATGGAATCAATTCTACTTTGCAATTAACCGGCAATACCATCGTCAACAACTGGGCGCTGGTGCACGGAGGGGGAATTTACTTGCGTTACGGCGGTTACAGCGCAATAGAAAAATGCTTGATTGCGGGAAATGAAAGCGAAAACGGCGGCGGGGTCTATATGTATAATCATTCAGACGCTGAATTCGTCAACTGCACTATCGCCGACAATACGGTTTCAGGTTGGGCGGGGGGGATATACACTTCGACCTTCTCCTATCCGGTGGTGATGAACACTATCGTCTTCGGAAACGGCGCCGGGACTTATCCTAATCTTTTCTCCTCAGGGGACGATTCCTTCACGGTTTCGTTTTCCGACATTGAAGGGGGATGGCTTGGCGAAGGGAATATCGACGGCAGCCCGCTTTTCGCTGATCCTTTGAACGGGGATTACAACTTGACCTGGGCGAATTACCCTGCCGCCGATTCCACTAAGTCACCCTGCATCGATGCGGGTAATCCTCAAGCGAGCTACAATGACCCGGACGGAACCCGAAACGATATGGGAGCTTTCTATTTCGACCAGTCTTTACCAGCGATAACCGATTTACAAATTGAAATTTCCGGGAATGACGCGGTTCTAAGCTGGAGCCCGGTCACCAGCGCGCTGGAATACAGGATATATTCCTCACCTTCGCCCTATTTTGAACCGGGCGGCGAACCGATGATGATTATAAACGCGCCCGACACTTCCGCTGCAATAAGCGAAGTGATTTCCGAACAAAACTTGTTTTTCAAAATAATTTGTGGGAATTAAACCAATGAAAAAGTTCGTAAGACAAATCGAAGCTGGCGGGGACGGGAATTTCTCTTACCTGTTCGGTGATGGTGAATTCTGCGCTGTAGTCGATCCCGCGTACGATGAAGAGGCGATTGTCCAAGCGATTGAAGAGAGCGGGTGCAAGCTGTTATGGGTCTTGTTGACTCATGGGCACGGCGGCCATATCGCTTCGGCGGAATCCATCGCGGGCAAATATGGCGCCCGGATCGCCGCTTACCGCACATCGATCGCCCGCTACGATAAGCCACTGCAGGATGGCGACACGCTCCGCTTGGGATCGCTGAAAATCAGAGTGTATCATACGCCGGGGCACTCCGTCGACAGCGTCAGTTATCATTGCGAAGAGTGGCTGTTCACCGGGGATACCCTCTTTGTTGGAAAGGTGGGAGGAACCGATTACGGCAAGGGCGCAATGGCGGAATATAAATCCCTCCACGAAAAGATAATGACCCTCCCCGATGAAACGATTGTATTCCCCGGACACGATGTCGGGGTCAAACCGATTTCCACCGTCGGCGATGAAAAGCGGGATAATCCCTTCCTGCTAAGACCCGATTTTGAATCGTTCCTGGAATTGAAGAAAAATTGGCTGGAATACAAGCGGGAACATGGCATAGAATGAAAAATTCAAAACTTAAAATTTATAATTTATAATTATACTGGTTCTTGAAAATATTTTAGTATGGTGATGTAGGGGCGGGTTTCAAACCCGCGCAATTTATCTGAAAAGACTTTCAAGCCTTGGAATTATTCACCA
>JABMRZ010000518.1 GCA_013202315.1 Candidatus Tariuqbacter arcticus
CAAATATTTGACGAAACCCGTGGGGGTGAGTTGAATTACCAAATCATTAGCGCTTTCCAATATTATCTGAAGTTTATCTTCCGACTCACGCAGTTCTTCTTCCGCCCGCTTTTGCTCGGTGATGTCGCGTCCGAAGCTTATGGTGCCGACAACTTTCTCTTTTTCATAGATAGGTATTGTCTGTACCCGTAATTCTACTAACTCACCCTTCTCAGTATATATTCGCACATCGTAGTTATTGACATTCCCAGCTAAAGTGTCTTTGAAAACATCATTGACTTTTTCCAGGTCGTCCGGATGAATAAGCGGAGTGTAAGGCGCTCCTTTATCATTGAGGCCATCATATCCTGAAACTTCTTTCGCAAATTCATTGACGAAGACGAATTTGCCTTCAGTATCCAGTTGCCAAATAAATTCTCTCGCATTTTCCACTACTGTGCGGTATTGCCTCTCCGACTTTCGCAGCGCTTCTTCCGCCCGCTTGCGCTTGGTGATGTCTTGCACCGTACCCATGCTGGCGGCTTTACCCCGGTAGCTGATAATGCCGACGGACATAAACACATATATTATAGTTTTTCCATCCTTATGAAGCATGCGGAATTCATAAGTAGGTGGAACCGGTTTCCCTTCCTGCCTGTCTTTATATCTTTTAGCGACCATTTCCAGGTCTTCCGGGGCGACCAATTTTCGGAAGTCCATTCCGATGGCTTCATCCACAGTATAGCCGACCATTGATGCGAAGGCTTCATTAACGAAAGCCATCAAACCATCCTGAATGACGAAGAGCCCGTCCTGAACTTTCTCCACCAGTGTTCGGTATTTTTCTTCGCTCTCTTTGAGCGCTCTCTCGGTTTGTTTTCGATCGGTAATGTCCTGGCCCTGGGCAATGGTGGCAACTACCGTTTTACCGTCTTCGGCGTAGAGAGTCGCCGAGTTCCAAAGCACCGTTTTGACAGTCCCATCGGCGCACAAGATGAGAATTTCTACGGTTTCCCACCTTTCTCCCGCCATCGCCCGGCGGATGTGAGCCATCGCTTCTTCCTTGCTGTCCTCAGGGAAGAGGAGATCCAGGGTCCTGCCCAGGACTTCATCAGCATTCCTTCCGGTCAGACGCTCGAATGCGTGGTTGAAGCGGGTGATTCTGAAATTTGGATCCCAAACGATGATGGGAGCGTTGGCGTAGTCGAGCAGGTTTTTCAAGTAGTCGTATGTTTCTCTGAGCGCCTCCTCTGTTTTCTTTCGTTCTATCGCCAGGGCAATTGCTTCAGCCAGGAATTTTATAATATCCTTGTCGCTTTCTTTGTAGGTTTCCCTGGAATGGTAATCCTGAACTACCAGGGCGCCGATCGTTTCTCCCTTGACTTTCATTGGAGCGCCCAACAGCGCTTCCGGCGGGGTGCCGAAGATTTCAATTTCGCCCGACCGTGCGAGTTCCTGGAATGTCTCCTTGAACGCATAAATCGCCTCTTCACTATTGATGATATATTCCGTTATTCCGTTGGCTAATTCGCGCTCAACCGGCGGGGCGTCATATTGATCGACAAAGTATGGAAATACAATTCTCTTCAGCTCTTTATCTAAAAGAGCAATAAAGCAGTTTTCGGCGGGGATAACCTTTTTCAAATCGTTATGGACGAGTTGATAGAATTCCTGCAGGTCTTCCGCCTGACTGACTCTTTCCGCCATTGTGAGGGAGAATTCCCGCAGTCGGTCAGCTTTTTTAAGGGCTGAGATGTCCTTGTAAACAGCCACCACACCGATGACCTCATCCCTCTCCCCTTTTATGGGAGAACCGGCGACCATCACTTCCACCTGAACTCCATCCTTACGGCAGCGGACAGTCTCCCGCGGTGATACTTCTTCACCAGAAAGAACGACCTTGGTCAAAGAATCGGCTTCCTGGAAATGGTCTTTTCCTGCGATCAATTCATCGAGATTCTTGCCCGCTGTCTCCTCCTTTTCATAGCCGAAGAGTTTCGCCGCCCCCGGATTCCACTCCACGATGCGATATTCCGAATCCAATGTAACGATGGCATCCGGCAGGTCGCGGAAAATTGCTTCAATGTATTCCCGCCTATTAAATACTCCATTCATCTCACACCTCCCGATGATCAGTTAGGTTCTTCAGGGATTCGCTCTTATGCTTAATGATTTGGAACATAATAGACTCCCATCGATTTTCCAGAAAAACCCCCATTAAGTGCTATTTACAAAATTTTTTCGTAAATGTCAAAAATCGAAAACTATCGACTTGTTATAATTCGATGAATATTATTTGATCAACAGCATCTTCCGAGTCTGACTTTCGTTTCCCGCGGACAGGCGGGCGAAATAGACGCCGGAAGGGAGGCTATTCGCATCGAAAACGACTTGATGGATTCCAGTTGATTCCCAGCCGTCAAACAATCTTGCAGTTTCCCGCCCGCTAACATCATAAACCATAAGCTTCACGCAACTCGCAGCTCGCAGCTCGAAACTGATAATCGTTTCCGCGTTGAATGGGTTGGGATGCGCCGGATGCAGGATGAATTCCGCCGGTGTATGAATAATCGGCGCCTCTTCGCCGTCCCAGCCATACAACGCCCAGCCGAAATTATGCGCGGGGGCGCCGTCACCCGGCAGCTTTTCAAAGGGGAAGGAATCTTCCGTTAGCAGTTCCCAGGTGTTATGGTCGTGAACATAGCCGTTGTAGGAGTAATTGCCTGCGATAGCGCCGCCGGGAACAAACTGAGTCAAATCATTGCGGATTATCACCGCCCCGCCCGGTAGATCAATCGCATTCCTGATGAATATCGGATAAAAGGTCCCGCCCGGCAGTGTTACATCGGAGGAAACATCGATGGTATAGGTTACAGAAGTGTTATTGGCGATTTCCAGGTCATACAAAAATGAACCGCCCCCTGAAGGGATTTGAATGGGGGTATTGTGAGGGGTTAACATAATGGTAATCGGTTGAGTGTAGGTGGAATATTCCTCATTCACATTGAGGGGCACATCGAAGATATTCCCGAATCCGCCCATCACATATATTTTATCTTCGGTGGCGGCGCCGCCCGCAGTCCTGGCGGTGAACATCGGAGCTTTAGTGACCCAGGAATCGCTGACCGGGTCGTATTCCTGGTTCAGGTTTAACACATTACCGGGCCCGCTGGTCCATCCGCCGATGGCGTATACTTTATTGTTCAGGGCGGCGACCAGTATATTATGCCTGGCGGAGGGCATCGTAGCTTTGGTCGTCCAGGTGTTGGTCGCCGGGTCGTATTCTTCGTTCACATTCATATTATACCAGCCTGGAATAGGTCCGCCGATTCCGCCGATGGCGTATATCTTACCATCGACTTCCGCCGCTCCCAAATATGCCCTTGCGGTCGGCAGCGGAGCTTTAGTTGTCCAGGTATTGGCGGCGGGGTCGTACATTTGATTATAATTGACGAATCCATATCCCGGATGGCCGCCGATAACATAGATTTTATCGTCCACCACCGCCCATCCCGCGCCGGACCTTGAATTTGGCATAGGCGCTTTGGTAGTCCAGGTGTCGGTCACAGGGTTATACTCCTGGTTTATGTTAAGCACCCCGTTGGCGTATCCGCCGATAGCGTATATCTTGCCGTTGACCGCCGCTAAACAGTGAAGGCACCTGGCGGTCGGCATTGGAGCCTTAGTGACCCAGGTGTTGGTGGCGGGGTCGTATACTTCGTTCACTCCGGAAAATGAACCGCCGCCGGAAACATCCCCTCCGATCACATAAATTTTACCCTCCAGTTCGACCGAAGGGACATACCCTCTGGCAGTGGGCATAGGGGCGCGGGTTTGCCATTGGTCAGCCCAGCAAATCCCGATGAGGAATAGAGTTATGACGCAGAATAGGGTAAATTTCTTCACTTTATTCTCCTTTTGTATAGCATTTATTTATTATTCAAATTATCGATCCCCAAAAATGTCATTCCGGCTTGTCCGGAATCGATTCCCTACAAGCGGAAATAATGCTAAGTGAGAGTGTATTTGGAAATTGTATTTCTTTGTACAACTAAAACCTTTTCCGGCACTTGATAGTTGACATGAGACTAGCGGGAATCCATATATCAGGTGCTGTCGATCCGCCTGAAGGCGGATGTACCCCATACGAG
>JABMRZ010000043.1 GCA_013202315.1 Candidatus Tariuqbacter arcticus
ACTTGAGACCTGAGACTTGAGACCTGAGACATAAACTAAGGTCAACATGAAAAAACTATGGGCGCCTTGGCGCATGGAATACATACAAGATTCAGTCATTCCAGGGGGAAAAGAGTGCATCTTCTGCATCGGAAACAATTCCGCTAATGACAGGGAAAGGCTCATCCTCCATCGCGGAGAAACCGCCTTCGTTATGATGAACAAATACCCCTACAACAATGGTCATCTGCTCATAGCGCCATATCGTCATATAGCCGATTTCAACGGTCTTACCGATGAGGAATTCCTCGAAATACAGCAGCTTCTCGGCGTATGCATCGAAGCGATGAAGGGATGCATGCATCCGCACGGATTCAATATCGGTATGAATTTGGGGCAGGTCGCCGGGGCGGGAGTGGAAGACCATATCCATTACCATATCCTGCCCCGCTGGAGCGGGGACACCAATTTCCTCCCGGTCTTCGGGGAAGTCAAGGTCATTTCCGAAGCGCTGGAAGCGACATACGATAAATTGAAAGAACAACTGGTGAAATTAATGCAGGAAGCGGGATAATGGACAGGATTGAGATTGTGGAAGGCGACATCACCGAACAAACGGTCGACGCCATCGTAAATGCGGCGAACAATCAGCTTATCCTCGGTTCCGGGGTCGCCGGGGCTATTAAGCGCAAGGGCGGTCCGGCGATTCAAGCCGAATGCGATCGGATTGGTCCCATCGAAATCGGCGAAGCCGCCATCACCACCGGCGGGAATTTGAAGGCGAAGTGGGTGATTCACGCCGCTTCAATGGGGTTGGGTATTCCCACCACATCGGAATCGCTGAAAGCCTCCACCATCGCATCGCTGGAGATTGCCCGGGAGCGGAAGTTGTCTTCGATAGCCTTCCCTGCGTTGGGGACGGGAGTGGCGGGTTTTTCATTCGGCGAATGCGCGGAGATTATGATTGGTGAAGCGAAGCGCTTTTTAGATGCTAATGAATATCCCCGGCGGGTGATTTTTTGCTTGTGGGGTGAAGAGGCGTTTGGGATTTTTAAGGAAGTGTTGGGAAGTTGGAGTGAAAAATGATTGTTGAAGCGGACAATAAGGATAACCCCTTTTGCGAGACTATAGAAGGGGATTGCCTAAAATGGTTGGAATCCTATTCGGGTGAAAAGGTTCACCTGACATTCGTGGATCCGCCTTTCAATCAGGGGAAGGAATATCGCCATTTCAACGATGACCTTCCGCGTAAGGAATATTGGGCTTGGCTGGCTAAGATTTTGAAGCGTATAAACGAAATAACCATTCCAGGCGGCGCTGTTTATTTTATGCAGAGGGAAAAGAATACCGAGGAAGTGCTCAAGACTTTGCGAGTAAGCGGATGGGAATTTCAGAATCTAATAATATGGAAAAAGAAGACATCGGCGATTCCCTGCGATATTAGGTACGCTAAACAGTATCAAATAATCGTTTTCGCCACCAAGGGAAAGAAGCCCCGCATCTTCAATAAGCTGCGAATAAATCCGCCTTTGCCGCCGGGATACAAGTATGACCGTGAAAACGGTTTATATTTGACAGATGTGTGGGATGATATAAGGGAATTGACTTCCGGGTATTTCGCCGGCGATGAAGCTATCAGGGATAGTGCGGGCAAAAGGATTCATATTCAACAGTCACCCATCGCGCTATTATTGAGGATAATTTTATCTTCCACCAAGCCCGGCGATATTGTATTGGATCCCTTTGCCGGGTCGGGAACGACAATGGTGGTCGCCGGTCAATTGGGGAGAAGCGCTTACGGCATCGAAATAGACCCGGTGAATGTTGAGATTATTCAGCGGAGGATTAATAGCATTAGGGAAGCCGATGATATAAGCAGGTTTCATAGTTATTATGCTCATACGAAGGATTTAGATGGAATTTGGCTGGTCAAGGCATCACCTCTATTCAATAAAATATCATCTGAGTAATTATGTCAGATATATCAGATATATTCGAATTATTTGTCGGTATAATTAACAATTTCCATCGAGCTGAAATATCGCTTGATTCGCCTTTGGAGAAGATGATACTTGGCGCTTCCACTGGAAAAATCGTGTATTTAGACAATAGGAGAGATGCTAAAGGGAAATATGAATTTGATTTCTGGCGCGATATATTCAAGAAGTTCGCGAATTATTCGGAAGCATTAGATTGGTTAAAGTCGAAAGGCATATCGGAAAAGATGCTCTATTCAAAATCCGACCAATTCCCTGATATTGTATTCAAAGCGAAAAGAACAAATGGAGGATTCACTTGCGGTAGTCTGTTGGAGATGAAAGACGCCAAGGGCAGTGCAATCGCTTCATTCAATTCTACTTTGCCCACAAAAAGCAAGAGTCTGAAGGAAGTGGACATAATAAACGGCGGCAATTTAGTTTCCAGAATAACCGCAGCTTTTGAAGAGGTTATTACAGATTTTAGTGAATTTTATTCTTATCAAAGAAGATGTTTTTATTTTGTGAGGACGAACAAAGCGAATTTAAGCAAAACTAAGATTTCCTTAATAGACGGTTCATTTTTTGAAACGATTCCTACAAAGGAATTGATTGCAAAGACCTTCTTGAGCATAATCCAAGCTCATCAGGAAGCGAAATCAGAGAAATTATCGGATGATGAACTTAAACATTTGGAATCCATATTAGCCTTTTTAGACAATCACAATTTAATTTCATCATCGAAACACATCGACAAAGCATCAGTTAAGCCTCGATTAAGGTTGATGGCTGAAGTTCATCCTGAAGGTAATCCGCATAGCAGATTTTATCCGGAAATACCGGCTCGAAGTGTTAATTTTATCTTTCCTGAATCCGATTTTTCATTTTTACAGAAGGAAGCGCAAATAAATCTGAAAAACTTAAAGCAGACTATAATTACACATAAGCGCAACGGCAAGTACATTGTTTTACAATATGTTTTTTAAATTTGTGAAATATAAAACAGGTTTTGAATACAATGATTCATATTCCAGGCAATAAATACAATTTTGAAATTGTCTGTCAAAATTGCGGGGAATCTTACCAATTTTATATCCGCGCCCTCTGCAAGTCTACGGGAAGATATTCCTGCATCAATAATCTGAATACAATCTTATCAGAGCTAGAAATTGATACCGATGATTCGAATTTTGAAGATTCAACATGGATTGTCGACCAGGATGAAGCGAAATATTTTACAAGGGTAACTGAAGAAATTATCACAGACATAACTTATCGCGATTATCTTGAACATCGGTTGGACGAAGACCGCATACTGGGAGAATGGGAAAATAGAATATCACTTTAGAATAATGCAATCTATTTCAACAAACTTATAATATTGAGAGAAACCATGCCCCAATCACAAACAAAACACCTGACCCCTCCATTGACCGACGAAGTCGTCGCCGGCCTCAAAGCGGGCGATAATGTATTCATCACCGGCGTAATATACAGCGCCCGCGATTCGGCGCATAAAAGACTGGTCGATATGATGGAGAGAGGCGAAAAGCTCCCCATCGAATTGGAAGGGAACATCATTTATTTTATGGGGCCCAGTCCCGCCAAGCCGGGTCAGCCCATCGGCTCCGCCGGCCCCACCACATCCTACCGGATGGACGCCTATTCCCCTGCGCTGATCGCCGCTGGACTGAAAGGGATGATTGGAAAAGGCGCCCGGGACGAAAATGTGGTCGCCGCTATGAAGGAACACTGCGCGGTCTATTTCGCCGCCATCGGCGGAGCGGGAGCGCTGATTTCCAAGTCCATCAAGAAGGCGGAAGTGGTCGCTTTCGGCGATTTGGGCGCGGAAGCGGTCCGCCGTCTGGAAGTGGAAAACTTCCCCTGCACCGTGGCGCAGGATTGCCACGGCAATAATCTGTATGAAATGGGAGTGGCGGAATATAGGAGGGAATAAAATAACAAGGACAAAATTCGATGGGAAATCCATCTGAGAGAGATATTGTTCAATTAGTAGCCGAAAAATTTGAATCGAAAGGATACTTAACTATCGAAGAATTATCAGTAGGCTACGGTCGAGCAGATATAGTTGCCTTCAGACTTGAAGAAAAAAATGCCCAAACAAGATTGGATTATCACCAATTTAATCCAATTCTTAATGTCATGGTATTAGCCTTATATCTTAATATACCAAGTAATTCATTGATTGGATTTGATTTTATAAAACGAATTTTTAAATATAACCTAGAAAAAAACATTTCCATATGTAGAAATATTTCATTAAGAAAAGCAATAAATTGGCTATCTGAGAATAATTATTTAAAATTAGTAGATAATCAATTTATTAAAGTCAATAGTTTTCATCCACTAACAAACGAGACATTAGCGATTGAAGTTAAAATAGGCGATTGGCAAAGGGGAGGGCGACAGGCTTATAGATATAGAGTTTTTGCGGACAGAACATATTTAGCAATATTAGCTGAGAATAAGCAAAGAGTAAAAAAAGGCGTTTTCGAAAATAAAAATATAGGCATAATATCCGTTGATTATCACAATAGGGCTGTTGTTATAGATTTACAACCTCGAAGGATAATCCCCGATCCAGTTCAACAAGCATTGGCAGTTGAATTACTATGGAACGAATGGATAAAAAATTATCGGAGGAAAAAAAATGCATCCAAATACCATATTTCCTGAACCTGTTTTTATAACTAGATTAATCCATATTGACCCTCAATTTGCAGAGGATTTTAGGGGACAAAAAAGTTTCTTGGTTACTGCAAACTTCTTTACCGATAACAAGTATCGAAGGTTAGCACAAATGGCAAGGGAAGGATGCGATATTCTTATTGTTAATCCAGTAACGAATTTTTTTACTTATTCAGGATATGTTGAAAAACCGACATACAGTAATCTTCCATACGCACCAGAATTACCATTTTCAAGAACGAAACTAAAAGAAATACACAGAACTAATTTTATTGACCAAGTTGTAGCCTGGCAAGTTAATCATGGAGCCGGATTACTTATTGCTCCTTATTTTTATGCTAGAGATTTAGATGATAGAAAGTATGATTATAATCTAAATCTTCTGGAAGAAACTATATGTTATAAAGATAAATATGGAAAGCAAGTCTGGGCTTGCATAAATATGGGAATAAAATCGTTATTCAATGAAAATCTAAACGAAGTTATTGACAATTATTGCAAAACTGAGGCTGATGGGTTTTTTATTTTATTAGAGGGTTTTGAGGATCGCTCTGCTACAACTTCTAATATTATAACTTTACTAACGCTAGTTGAAGAATTATCGAGAAAAAAAGATGTGATAGTTGGTTCCATTGGTCCATTTGGTCAAATACTTTTTGCATATGGAGCTAATGGATTTTCCAGTGGAATCGGTTGGATGGAGACTTTCAGAGAATCGCAGCTTGAAGGTGGTGAAGTAGGTTACGCTGCTGATAGAGTGCCTAGAGCACAGTATTATTATATTTCTTCAATCTTTTCGTATGTTAAACCATATGATTTAGCCACATTAATGAATCCTAATATGTCACCCGAGGACTTAATTAATGAGTTAAAATGTGATTGTGTAATTTGTGAAGAGGGTTACCCGAAAAAACCAATGGATAAAAAAAGACATTTTCTTCATAAGAGATTTGAAGAGATGAGAACACTGAGAGAATTATTAAAGGAATTGGACTTTGATGATATGGATACAAGGAAAAATACACTTCACGAGATTATGATGAATAAATTACTTAAGGCTCGGTTCTTGGCGCAACGGATACAAGATGAAGTTTTTATAGATATAAACATAGCAGGAATAAATAATTGGATTGAAGCCTTGAAAAAATATCCGCCTTCATCATTTTAGCAAAGGATATCTAAAATGCGTATTGTCTTAGGCGCTTACAGCTGCGACATCGACAAAAAATTGTCGATAATTA
>JABMRZ010000519.1 GCA_013202315.1 Candidatus Tariuqbacter arcticus
AACGGATGAAGCAGATATGCAACGAATATAAATTCACTGGATATGATGGAAATGATGGATATCCTAAGTGTTTATATTTCCATAATATCCATAATTTTCAGTGAATCAAATCAATCCATTCTTAATATAATTTTGTTATTTTCGGACAGACTGTTTCGCGGAAATTACAACTGGATTAGTGTCTACTATAAAGTGAACTCATAATAAGTACCTTTTTCAAATATTAGTTTATCAATCCCAGAAGGCGGTTATGACCAGGCTAAACAAAGTTGTAGGGCGGCCAGGGTCCGGTCAGGAGTAGCCTGGCGGATTCCTTCAGGCTGACCTGCTGAAATATCTTGCGAAATGCCTCCAGGGAACTTCTGGGCACGAGAAAGTAAAGCGATAATAGGGGAAGGCGAAATACTGAAGTCGGAGTCCGGAAAGCAGGGCATTCCAGCTTGAATTTGAGAAACAAACCGGCAAAGGCGGCTCGGCACCGTTCGATGAGCTCCCTGCTTTCTTCGAAAGGCTGCTCCAGTTGAGCATAGTGAGCTTTTCTGGCGGCAAGGAAGGAATGTCCGGGACCGAGGGTTGGCGGGTGGTGGGGAGCGAGGTGCGAAATGGGAAGCTGATGAGCCGAGGTTGTGACTTCGGAACTCGGGATAAGCACCCTGATCCCCATTTCCACGCATCCCTCCAGCTCATCGAGGAGCCTTCCATACTGCCCGCCACGAATGAAAAGAAGACCGGTCGACAATGAACCGGTCTTTTTGTTTTATAGCCTCTTTTTATATATCGCGTAAGTGAATTAAACGGAATATCTGTAAGAAATTGACTTTTTGGAGAGGATTTCGTATTATTGAATGTCTTACATTTAAGTCATTATTGAATTTTTAACACATAGACAGGTGAATATTATGCCCGATAGCAATTGGAATCCACAAAATCCCCATCCCCTTTCCATAATCGAAACCGTACTGATATGGGAAGTAAAATACTATGAAGAACTATTATTTAGGAGATAAAAATTGATTTCTTTTACAGAAGCTAAAGCTCAATTTGACGCCGGTCCGGGAAAGGCAAACGAAATTGCAGCCTCAATAGTGCCTGTGGATGGCAAACAACAGAAGAATATCCTCATCCGCAATGCGAAACATGAACCGCTGGAGGAGTATTATAAATGGCAGTTCATTTATGCTCTTATTAACAGCAGCCTCTATATCAAGGATTACATCGGTGTCGAGATACGGTTTCCAAAAGGCAGCAAAGGCGCCGCGCCACTCAAACTGGATGGCGCAATCTTTGATGATGTTGAATGGCTTCAGCATTACAGGGACTATTGGTTGCATGGCCGCTCGCAAGACCTCGAATGGCTGAATGCTCATCTTCTGGCGGTAATTGAATTCAAACGCGATGACAAAGAAATTGATAAGGTCTTCACTGGACAGGTCAAACCAGCGATGAAGGAGAAAGATCCTGGCGATGCCTATGTTTTGGGAATGTACTATAACCGAGAGCGTCTCTACCTATTCCATCGCCGAGATGGGCTTTTTCTCAGGTATGACGAAGCTAAAAACCAAAAGGGTAAAGATAGCAAGGTAGGTGACCTTTCCCTTCATCTGCCGGACCCTTATTCCTACATCCCTTCATCTGAAGACCTCCGCAAACGCGTCCACCGCTCAAATCAGATCGACCGCGGCCATCGCAACTATGATGATTTGGATATTATTCCTTCTATCACAACTGTTCAACTCCAAACGGCACTATCAGATGTTCTCAGAACCCTTGACAATACAGGACTCGTGAACCAGCGAGGATATCAAGTACTTATAGAGGCATTTGCCCTAAAAATCTTCGACGAGAAGCGAAATGAGAGATATCACAAAAAACTTGAGTTCTATATTACACACACTGAAGCGAACTTTAAATCTATAAGCGAAAAACCCATTCAAGACTTCATCAAAAGAATGAATGATATCCGAAGGGATGCAACCGGACAATATAAAAAGATATTAAGTACAGATGCTATTGATTGGAAGGATCAAAACCATGTTAGCGCGGTGGTTGCAGTCTGCAAGGCTTTTCAAGATTTTTCATTCGTAAGCTCCGCCAAAAGTGATCTATATCAGTTAGTATTTTATAACTTCGCTAATCAATTTCAGCAACAAGAGAAAGCTCAGTTTCTTACGCCACTCGAAGTAATTAAATTCCTTGTAAGAATCGTGAATCCTCGCAATAACGATACAGTAATTGACCCTTGTTGTGGCATAGGAGATTTTCTCTCGCTTGCATTTGTCATGGCTCAAGATAAAGATGTTCAGTGTCGACTGGACGACGCCAATATTTATGGCGTCGATCTTGATGAAAATATGATCAGGTTAGCCATGCTCAACATGCTTTTAAATGGTGATGGTGCAGCAAAACTAGTTCACAAAGTCGATAAAGGGTCCATTCTTTCCAAATTTATTGAAGGAAATCCGCCAAATCTTAGAGATTTGATTCCCGGAAGACACAAGAATGGAAATTGGCAAGATTGGCCAGACAAGACTAAACTTATGCAATTCGATGTAGTTCTAACAAATCCTCCTTTTGGTGGGGATAGAGCCTATAGGCCTAAAACAGCGAACGAGCGCGAAATTATCGAAATGTATGAGACCTGGAATCTCTCAAGCGTGGGCGATAATATCGACCTTGGCGTTGTTTTCCTCGAAAACGCTTATCAAATCCTCAAACCGGAAGGCCGTCTCGGCATCGTCCTTTCCAACTCTATTGCCTCAATTAACCACTGGAGGCAGGTGCGCGAATGGCTAATGGAACGAATGCGGATAGTCGCCCTCTTCGATCTTCCTGCCAATGTATTTGCAGAAACGGGTGTTAACACTACACTTATCATCGCATACAAGCCTAAAGACTCTGCAACGCTAAAGAAGCTTGTTGAATCGGATTATTCTGTCTTCGTTCGCGATATCCAGAATGTCGGCTATGAAAAGCGCACCAGCAAGCGAAATGTCTTCTTCAATCCCGTCTATCGCATGGATGAAACCACTTTCGAGGTGATGACTGATGCAGAAGGCCAACCTATCCTTGACGAGGATTTCACGCAAACCATCGCCGACTTCCGGCAATGGACGCTGGGGCAGGAAGAAACCCTTCAACGCTTATTCTGCAAGGAGGCGTGAATGATGCGATATGTTACCGTTCCACAGGAATTGCCACTTTCGGAGATTCGAGCCGGTGATGCCTGCTTTTCCCCTGGTCGTTATGTTCGATTTCGCCCTCCCAAAGTTTCAATGAAGAGTAACTTTGTTCCGCTAGATAAACTCATTGTTCTGCGAGATTCTCGCATAGTTGTCAAGAAGGACAAGACTTACCAATACGCCGAGATTGGTGACATAGATGTGGGCACGGGTGGAATTGTCTTCAGGACTATGCTTGGCTATCGTCTACCGACCAATAGACCTTCAGTTGCGCAATATGGGGATATTCTTGTTTCAACAGTTCGCACATATAGGAAGGGGATTGGATATGTGGCTGATGACGGTGATAATCTGGTAACGACAAATGCAGTCTTGAATGTCTGTGGCGTGACGGACTTTGCTCCAAATCTCACACTGCTTTATGTCTATTCGTTTCTACGGACAGATTTCTTTGTGGAACAAGTTTGGTCTATGCTTAATCGCGGTTTATACCCGCGGATGGACAAGGGTGCAATTGACAAAATCCTGATTCCAGTTTCATACGATGAGCGCGTTATTCGCTATGTATCCGTCCTTATGCAAGCCATTGTTGAAAAGGAAAAGGCCCTACGCGGGAAATCGGATTTAATTCACGAACTGATACAGTCTGAATTGAAAGAAAATCAAAAGCGACACCAATTCCAGTACCTGTTGCCATCTATTTCTGAAGTGTTGGCACTTGGGCGTCTCGATGCAGCTATTCACGGCTCTGAGTGTAAATCTAAGATATGGCTAATACATAATTATTTAAGTGGTTTCGAGACGCCAAAGGAAGCCGGATTCATAGTGACACCGGGCCCAAGCTTAGAAATTAAGATCCTGCGCACTCGGATTAATTCCGAACAATGGCGAAAAGATTATTATTTCTTGATTACACCAACAAATATATCGGAATGGGGAACAATAGCAAAAGAACAATTTATTGGAACCGCAAAACACCTGCCAGTTATTAAAAAAGGGGATATTATTTTTGGCGAATCAGGTTCTCATCGGTCATTGGTATTTCTTGGTGTACCCTATAACGCTGTAGTAACTACAAATGCTCATGGATTATATGCAAGAAGAAACGATGAAAATATTGCGAGAGCAGTGTTTTTCAGATGCATTTTCGATTGGCTCTACAAGAGCGGGGTGATAGACCTTTTATCAGTTGGCGGTTCAGGTAGACACTTTTCCCCTGAGTATTTTGAGATGCTTCCTATTCCCAAGTTTCCTGAGGATAAGCAATATGAGATAGCTCGGTTGTATCACCACGAAGCCCCTCCTCCTCTGGGAAAATCCTCTCTTGACACTTTCACGGACTGGCACCGCCGTTGGAATACTGAGTTGGGCATTTGGGAACTTGACCGAGAAATGAAAGCCCTTCATCGCACGCTTTCAGAAGTACAAGAGAAAATTATTGAAGGAAAAACAGTTAATGTTCCATTATTAGAAACAATACAATGAATTACAAAAAGAGCAAAAGTATTATTTCAAATTCATTTCCCCGATGAGTTATGATCTGTTTTTTCAAGCCTTAATGGAGAAAACTTATATGGATTTTAAGTCAGAGCTCGCGGCAAAGCTCTCTTAGATACCATGAATGAGATGCATATCTCGCGCCTCACAGACCGCTCGTATTTGCGCCACAAACGCCCCCAATTGAGCGATCGGGGCTGAGGTGTGGTAAAAGGGCATCCGGAACGGGGACTGGCCTTATGTATGGCATGAGCAACAAGTTCCTTGCCGGTTCCGGTTTCTCCCAGAATGACCACGGTAAGATCCGATTTTGCCACTCGATTTACATCTGAAATCAGCCAGCCGACGACATCGCTTGAACCCATCAACTCTCTCAGGGAGCGGATATCTTGGAGCTGAAGGGATAGATGGGCCAGCCTCCGCTTGAGCTCCCTTTCCGCAAGGGCACGCCTCACCACCCGGATTACTTCATAGTGTTCAAACGGTTTGGGCATATAGTCGTGAGCGCCAGCCCTCATCGCTTCCACCGCGCCACTAACATCGGCATAGGCG
The DNA here is from genome assembly GCA_013202315.1 of Candidatus Tariuqbacter arcticus. Classification (GTDB taxonomy): domain Bacteria; phylum Electryoneota; class Tariuqbacteria; order Tariuqbacterales; family Tariuqbacteraceae; genus Tariuqbacter; species Tariuqbacter arcticus. The sequence goes on from JABMRZ010000519.1 coordinate 5,229, forward strand.
GTGATCATGACCACCGGAAGTTCGGGGTCTATTTCCTTCGCCCGTTTCAGCAACTCCATCCCGTCCATACCCGGCATCTTGAAATCCACAATCAACACATCCGGTATTTCGGAAACAATCATCTTAAGCGCCGTTTTCCCTTCATACGCCACCAGGACTTGCAAACCCTCTGGCTTTAACAAACGATAGAGGACATCACAGACATCTTTTTCATCGTCTACAACTAAAACCAGGGGGCTTGATTCCGGCATTGCTTATTCCTCAACAATTTAGAGGTTGATTTATGGGATATAGTATACGAATATCCTTGTCGAGCCGGTCATACAAAGAGTGAAGCATCCCCAGGAATAGGATTCCGGTTTCGCCGCTACAAAGGGTATTATTGATCCGCTCGGCGATAAAAAGATCCCGCCTTTTCAGTAAAGACTCACTCAATCCGCCAGCCGGCAGCAGGCGTGCTTTCATTCCAATCGATTTCAGCGTCTTGCCCTGAGCCAGGGACTGCTTGGCAAGTTCATATTCTTCCATGAGCAGTTCCAAAGATTCGGTTCCCATAATCGTGGCGCCACTTTCCATCAGGCGGAGGAGAATTTTATGATTCCGGCTTCCTCTCCCTGCCAGCTCCCTGACTATCTCAGCCTCACGGTCGCAAACCGGCAATCCATCCTGGTAAAGACGAACCCTTTGATAAGGCAGATTCAGATTGTCAAGGGTTTTTTCGATTGTGATCCACATCCTGTCTATTAGATTAACCTTTCGTTTCCAACCCTTAAAACCCAATTTCTTCAGTGTAGCCTTCCGTACCGAATCAGCGAGAGCGCCCATATCGGCTTGAGTATGAAGGATGGGGATGTAGATAAGTGTTCTTTCGCCGAATTGAGATTCTTTAGCGCTGCTCAATTTATTATTCTTTTGCATTTATGGAATCGATTCCATAGTATAAAATCCATAATCTTCTGGATAATATACCATATTAGAACGATTATTGCAACTGCACGACTTCTTCAGGTCAAAAGGAAAAACGACACACTGAATTTATTAGATTAAGCGAATTAGTTTTAAAGAACTTTCTCAATCTGTGTTTAGAATACTGGGCGAAATAAGCTGTTTTACTGCCAATATTTTGCAACTAAAATGGAGATGATTTGTGAAGTTATATGAGAAGCATACAAAAACAGTTCCAATTCAAAAAAAATGATTTATCTTTACAGATGCAGATAATTCGCACTTAGAATTTAAGAGCACTCACCAATTCATTAATAATCAAGGAAATTCACTGAACCAAAATCATGTAACCCACTTGGTGATATCATTCCAAATACTAATAATAACTAAGTAATGTGGATATTATAGCCAATCCTTTGTATATTAAAGGCATAACATCAGATTTTAAAATAAGCAAGAATTATACAAGCAACTGATATTTAGACATTTAGTAATTATTTCCGGAATTGCCACTAAATTAATGATAATTATAAATATTTGAAAATCAACCCGCTAATCGAATATCGATAATGCCAAGTTATTTATCGATAAATTACTGATATTATGTTTATATTCTTATACATATGAATTATGTCTGTATATTTGTGTAAAAACGGTTTAGGTTTCGTCTGAGAAAATTGAGCCAATGCGATTTTCGAAATAATACAGGTTAGTGGAAAGCTGCCTTCTTGCCATTCATAGTTTCAACCCCCAACTCCGATATAGCACCGATAAACCTGACATACAATGGCTCACTACCGCTCACTATG
>JABMRZ010000520.1 GCA_013202315.1 Candidatus Tariuqbacter arcticus
AACAAATTCAAAATTCAAAATTCAAAACTCAAAACTCAATACTCAAAACTAATGAGACTGATACTTGGCTCTTTGTAAGTTAATAAGTATTTTAAAATTACTAGATTTTCTGCCAGAAAAAACACGAATTTTGGTATTATGGTACTAACTAAAAAAATTTAAAATTAAGAATTCAAAATTAAGAATTGAAAACAGTTCGGCATTTCGATATCAGCGCAATAAGCGCCTAAAAATGACGGCTTGAATTCCAAATGAGAATCCTACTCATTCAAGCGTATCTCGGACGCCGGGAACCTCCGGTTGCGCCTTTGGGGCTCGCCTCAATGGCTGCCCAAATATCACAGCACCAAGTAAAAATATTCGATCCGAATATTTCAACCAGTCCTCTAAAAGAAACCACCCGCCTTATTCAAGATTTCGCCCCTCAAATCATCGGCGTATCCCTGCGCAATATAGATACCACCAAATTCAGCGACCAGTTCTATTATTTTGAACATTTCCAAGAATTTATGAAGTTAATCGGGAAGGAAAATTCAAATGCGGTGATTACCGTTGGCGGATGCGGGTTTTCGCTCTTCCCCCGGCAGATTATGAAGCGGACCCCGGAAATTGACTGCGGCTTTTATCTGGAAGCGGAAATTTCTTTCGCCGATTTTGTGAATAGAGTGGGGGATAGGCGGAATATTCCCGGTTTGTTTTTCCGGGAAGGGGACGGTATCGCCTTCACCTGTCCCCCCGACAAAGTTGAAATCAATGAACTTCCGCCTCCCGCTTGGGACCTGGTGGATTTGAAACCGTATCATCCCTTCACACATAAAGCATCAATCGGGGTTGAAACAAAGCGCGGATGCGCTCAAAAATGCGCTTACTGTACTTATCCAAAACTCAGCGGTTCGATTCCGCGAATGAAATCCCCGGCGAAAGTCGTCGATGAAATGGAAACACTTGCAAACAAAGGCGTCGACCGGATTTTCTTCTGCGACGCCGTATTCAATTTCCCGCTTGAACATGCCGAATCCATCTGCCGGGAAATCCTGCGAAGGGAATTGAAAATCAAATGGAGCGCCTATCATCAGGACAAATTCCTGACCCGCGAATATGTCGCCCTAGCGCGGGAATCGGGCTGTGTAGAGTTCTATTTTTCACCCGATTCCGCTTCCTCTGAGGGTTTGAAGGAGCTGTGTAAGTCATCCACCGTCGTCTCCTTGTATCGTTCCCTGAACATCATCGCTGAAGATGGGAAAGCTAAAGCTTCCTATAATTTTTTCGCGGCTATTCCCGGTTTGGGGTGGAAGAATTTCCTGTCAGCGGTGAAATTTATCATCAAAGCGAAATCGTCTCTCGGTGAAAGGTTATTGCGCTATAAATTCAGCTATATCCGCCTCGAACCGGCAACCCTCATCACTGATGAAGTTTTAGGAAGCGGCGGTGCAGATTTTCTCCTGCCTGAAAGTTCAACCGGATTGAAGAAACTCTTCTATCGAAAGAGCGCCTCTTTCCTGCTCGATATTCTATTTTCTATACATTTCCATTTGAGTAAATGGATCGGTAAAAAGAATGTTATTAGCCTCTAAATTCCTGATTTAGAATTTGTTTTGAATTTCGTGTTTGTTTCGTATTTCGTATTTAGTTCTCTTTCGTTTGGATTAGAAAAAAGTGCAGCGCCGCCCTTACAAATGGCATAATGCCGAATTTGAGATTACTCGCTCCATCTGCTGGTCGCCGCCTGGATGTCACGGAGGCTGCGGAGTTTTACTGTATTGCAAAAACGGCAGGCTCGTCAAAATAGAAGGCGATCCCCATAACCGCTTCAACAACGGCCGCCTGTGCATCCGGGGGACGAAGGCTGCGGAGGCGATGTATCATCCTCAACGGCTGAAATACCCCCTCCTTCGAGCAGGGCGCAGAGGTGAAAACAGATGGCGAAGAATCAATTTCGATGAAGCGATTGAGATAATATCCCAAAAATTCTCGGTAGTAAGAAACGAATTCGGCGCTGAATCGGTCATCTTCTGCAAAGGGACCGCCAGGGATATAGGCGGCTGGCTGCCCAGGCTTTGTTACGGTTTCGGCAGCCCGAACTATTTCGGTCTGGGACCGGGAAGCGGCAACGCCTGCTACCGCCCCAGGGTTGCGGTTTCCACCGCAGTGTTGGGCGGTTTACCCGTTCCCGATTTGGGGCAGTTCGATTCAAAGAATAACTATGATATAAAATATCCTGTCCCTAAATGTATCTTGATTTGGGGTGCAAATCCAATTGATTCCAATCCTGATGGATTATTCGGCGGCTGGATAATCGATTTGATGAAACGAGGGACGGAAATCATTGTTGTCGACCCCCAACGCACCCGGCTGGCTTCCAAAGCCAAACATCACCTGAGGGTCAAACCCGGAACCGACGCCGCCCTGGCTTTGGGAATGTTGAATGTTATCTTTAAATCGGGTTTGATTGACCAAGAGTTCTGCCCAAAATGGGTGCTTGGAGTTGAAGATGTCAAAACCGTTGCCGAAGACTATCCCCCTGAAAAAGCCGCCTCGATTACCGGATTGAATTCCAGCGATATAATCGAAGCGGCGCGTTTCTTCGCCGGGAACAAACCGGCGAATTTAGTCTGGGGAGTCGCCATTGATATGAATCCCGGATGCCTGGGAACCATTCAAAGCCTGTTAAGCCTGATAACGCTGACCGGCAATATCGAAAATCCCGGCGGAATGGTGATACCGGGCGGCACCTTCGGCGTTAAAAGGCGCGGAGACGATATATCCGATTTCCCCAACATCAAAGTCAAACGCATTGGCGCACACGAATATCCGCTGTTGGAAATCGGCAACCCTTATGCCCAGCCGGACATCCTCCTCGACCAGATGGAAACCGGTGAACCTTACCCGATAAAAGCGGCTTGGATTCAAGGCGCCGGCGTCATCCCATCTGCCTTTGCCGACCCGGAAAGGGCTTTGAATCTATTCAAATCACTGGATTTCAATGTGATGGTGGATGTATTCCTCAATCCGGCGGCGGTCGCCTTCGCCGATATGGTCCTGCCGGCGGCGATGTATCCCGAAAAGGACAGCGTCTATGTCCATTTTTCACAGTTGGCAGCCGTCAACAAAGCGGTCGAGCCTCCGGGTGAATGCAAATCCGATGCGCAGATTATATTCGAGTTGGGAAAGAAGCTCGCGCCGGACTATTTTCCCTGGAACAGTGTCCATCAATGGCTCGATTATCGGTTAGCGCCGAGCGGTATAACCTTTGCTCAACTAAGAGAGAGCGGCTCGCTTACCCCGCCGATTGAGTATGCAAAATATGCAGTTGGAAAGCTCCGAAAGAACGCTGAACCCGGATTTGAAACCCCTTCCGGTAAAATCGAACTGAATTCCTCCATATTGAAAAAGTGCGGCTTAAATCCTCTCCCGCACCATAAAGATTACACATCCGAATATCAAAACTATTTCGGGAAAGAGGAGTATCCATACATTCTCACCACCGGCGCCCGCAAGCCTTATTATTTCTGTGCGGAACATAGGAATATTGCATCGTTGCGAAACCTTCAGCCCGAACCATTGGTGAAAATTCATCCCCAAGACGCAAGTAAATCCGGCATCAATGATGGTGATTATGTAAAGATATACAGCCCCTTCGGAAGCTGCACGATGAAAGCTGAAGTAAGCGACAGCTTCCCGCCGGGCGTAGTCCATTGCGATTCAGGCTGGTGGTTTCCCGAACAAGACGGCGCTGAACCCAACCTTTTCGGAGTCCGGGGGGTTAATGTCAATGCGCTCCTGCCTTCCGGACTGCAGGGTCCCGGCGGTTTTGGATACCCGTTCAGATGTTTTATATGCAATATTAAAAGAGTATAGAAACGATGAATTTTATCCGATTGTTGTAAATTGTCCTCGTTTTTTCACTTTAAAGCCACTAAGGACCCCAGAGATTCACAAAGATTTTATTCTCCGTGTCTCTGTGTCTCCGTGGTAAATTTTTTCCAAGGTTTGAAATAATTCCATTTGAGCGAAAAATAGGCTTCCGTCTTACCGGTTTCAAACGCAGGAAACTCGAATCCGCCCTAAATACTTTAGCTGAAATCGGCTATCAAGGCGTGGAACTCTGTCTGGAGCATAACGAACTTGACCCCGATAATCGAGACAGGTGGAGCTCCTCCAGGCTGAGTAAGTTCCTGTATCAAATCGGCTTAAAAGCCTCGGCGGTGAGTTTTCATGGAAAAGAATCACCCTGGGATGAAAAGAGGCGCAATTGCATCGCCGGAATGGAATTGGCGAATGAACTGGGCGTAAGAACATTCATATCCGGTTCCATTCGCGGCGACAGCCCCGATGATTTCACCCAAATGTGCCGGTTCATTGAAGAAATGTGTCATTTCGCCCAAAGATATAACATCGATTTTGCCGTTGAACCGGAACCGGGCACGCTGATAGACAATTCCGCAGCTATGACCGTTCTGCTGAATGCGGTCGACTCGCCCCGCCTGAAAGTGAACCTCGACATCGGTCATTCATATATGACCGAACCGGATTTATACGAGGACATCATCCGCTGGGGGAAGCTCATCGTTCACACTCATATTGAAGACATCAAGGGAAAAATCCATCGGCATCTGCTCCCCGGTGAAGGCGAATTGGATTTCAAACGCGCCTTCGCGGCTTTCGATGAAATCGATTATTCCGGCTTTTTCACCATCGACCTTTATGATATACAAGATAGTCCTGAATACTACGCTCAACAGGGATACGACGCGTTATGGCAACAAATAAGGTTATAAACAATCCCCTCGGACTATGCGGATTCACCATTGGCATCGGCGTTACCGACCGCTGCAACGCCGCTTGTCCCCATTGCTATTCCCGCCCCGATGATGGATACCACGATCTGGATTTCAACCTGATATGCGCCCTGATTGAAACTATCCCCATAAAAAGCGTCAATTTTGGCACCGGAGAAAGCATCTTGTATCCCCGCTTCGTTGAACTGCTGAGACTGCTTTCCGGCAGGGGAATCGAACTTTCCCTAACTACCAATGGTGACAGCGTGGCGCAATTATCCGATGAAGATTTACGCCTGTTTCACGATATCGATTTCTCCCTCGATTTCCCCCAGGAAAAAATGAACGATAGTTGGCGGGGCGAAGGAGCGTATAAAACGGTGATGAATGGCATCCAGCGCTGCATCGAATTGGGTGTGGAAGTTAGTATAGTCGCTTGCCTGATAAAGGAAAATCACGCTTATATGGGAAAACTCGCAGAAAAAGCAGTTAGTCTGGGGCTGAATCTGCGAGTGAATGTCTATAAACCGGTATTCACCACTAAACATCGACCGAGCTACGGTCAATTTTGGCGGGCGATCGCCGATATGGCGGAAGCCGCCTATTTCACCGCCTGCAGTGAACCGATTGTCAACGCCGCCATCGGCAATGATAGAGCGAAAAACGGCAGTCCCTGCGGTAAAATGAGTTTCAGACTGCATCCCGATGGTAAAGTCGTTCCCTGCGTCTATCTGAAGGACAGCGAGGTCACTATCGATGATTTGATAGAAGACTTCGATACGCAAAAAATTATAATGGCTGATGCATTGAACCTGCCTATTCCAAAAATCTGCAAAGATTGTCGGTATGCCGCGCTTTGCGGAGGGGGATGCGCCGCCAGAAGGATTTTGGGTGAGCCCGACCAGCCGGATGAATTCTGCTTCATCGTCAGGAACGAACATCCCCAAATCAATGCCAAATGGAAGGAAAGCAAAGGATTAGTTCACGAGGATTACCTGTGCACTATGATTTTTTCAGGCTGAATGAGCTGCCTGAAGCCGCCGCTCAATTTAAGATACCACCCCCCCCGCATCCCTATAAATGGTCTGATAATGTATGGATTGCGGAGAATGGGGATTGGCTGGCGCTTTATCGTCCATTAAATCTGGGACTGATTTTCTTCCATCGTAAATATTTCACAGGATCGCCCCATAGTCTCTGGAATTATGTTCCTGACAGGATGTTAGATAGAATGATAACCGAGAGATTCCTAATTCCACATATTGAAGATATGGATACTCTGGAACATAACCGGCTTATCGAAGACGCCAGGGAAGGAACCTTCAGATTCATCTGCGTTATTCCCACTAACGCCTGCGATATGAAATGCGCTTATTGTCATCAGCGCCCTCCTAAAAGCAAAGAAGCGGCGATGACCCTGGCGGAAATTGAATCCGGGTTGGATAAATGCGCCCGGCTCTGCGATGATGCCGCTAAACCGGTCGATATACTGCTATACGGCGGAGAACCCCTGAACGCTTTCCATATCACAGAGAAAATCTTGAAACTGACTGAGAAGAGTAGGGGACTATTCAAAAGCGAAGTGCGGCTGTCTTTCACAACTTCAGGCTTGGGAATGACTTCTGAAAGGGCGGAAACCCTCGCCCGCCGAAATGTCTTTGTCATCGTTTCCATCGACGGTCCCCCCGAATGCAATGATAAAGTGCGCATCGCTCCGAACCGTGAAAGCGCCTTTTCCGAAGCTGAGAAAGCGTATTTCCTCCTGAAGGAATGCGGCTGCCGCACAGGATTGTCGGTAACTATTGGTAGACATAATATTCACAAATTTACCCGCAATTTGGAATATTTACTCGACCGTTTCCCAGCCAACGACATCGGTTTGAACGCCTTCCTGCATCCGCTTGACAGCCGCCCAAATCCTTTTCAAGCGAGTTGGGAGGAGGCTTTCCGCGCCTTCACGGAAGGATTTATCATTACAACCGAATATGGACTCTACGCCGAACAGCCCTTCCGCCGCTTGAAGCCGTTTGTCTTCCGCCAGCCGTTGTTGAAGGACTGTTCTTCCCCCGGCGAAAGGCTGGTCTTGACGCCGGGCGGGAAACTGGGCTTCTGTGATTCCTGCTATCCCGAAAATCGATATTTCTATCCCCTCGACAGCTTCCCCGGCAGGGATAATCCCGATTACCAATTGTGGGCAGGCTTGTCTTCGCCGGAGATGCCCTTCTGCCGGGAATGCCCGGCGATGACCGTTTGCGGCGGAGCCTGCCGGTTCGACGCCTATAAAGCCAGCGGCAAATTGGACGGGGTCGACCCCCAGCGCTGTAAGTTCGAAATCGCCCTGCTCTATTGGATGATTTGGCGCTTGTTCGATTGCATTTCCGATATTAATGAACCATACTTTTTCCCCGAAGAGTCCGACAGAAAACTGCTTTTCAGAAATGTAGTCTTGGATTCCGACAACCAGCCCTTCACCGCCGGCAGCTATTCCGATACAAAAAATCTAACCAAAAATATTTGAAATTTGCTATAAATATTTGCAACAGAGAACACAGAGATACACAAGGCTAAAGGGTAAAGAATCAGTATAATTAACAGGGATTAAGGGGAAGAAAGGGATAAAAAATGCA
>JABMRZ010000521.1 GCA_013202315.1 Candidatus Tariuqbacter arcticus
ATCCAATCTTGAGCGAACCTTTTTTAACTGTTTTGACTACATGTCTGATAATATACGAAATATCGAACAAAAAGTCAAGTATACTTAACAAAGTAGAAATAGAGGCTCTTGCAAAAGTCTGGATTCATTGAATTTGTCATTCTGAACGAAGTGAAGAATCTCTTGTTTATTATAAACTTAACATATAGAGAGACCCTTCACTGCGTACAGGGTGACACCTTTTCGTGACTTTTGCAAGAGCCTCTATAGACTAAAGATATTTGAAATTTAATATGAAAACACTTACAAGTATCAAGCGTTAAAAATTATACTTGATACTCGGTACCAGACACTTATTTGCTCTCAAATCCGCTTATCGGCGGATCCCGGTTTTTCCGGGTTAGAGTAATAAGTGTTAATAATTACCCAAATTTGGGATAAAAGTGCCGGTCAGCTTCACTTGTTCAGCGATGCTGCTCGGATCGGGACGATTATGAAGAGTCAAGGTTCTCCCCCCTTTCCTTAAAATCGCCTGCTTGGCGTCAATCTTAATCACCCTGTATCCCCCAATCGTATCCCCTACCCGGAGATTGTGAAACTTCCCCATATATTTAATGGACGCGTAAGGATTGTCCCCGATGACCGTCAAATTAAGCCGCATATTCTCCTCACCTTCCAAGTTCTCAGCGTATCCCAATTGCGCCAACAACTTGGCGCTTCTGATAACCTCCGAAAGCTTCAAAGGGTCCTTCTTCGTCCTGAATTCATACGCCATCCGCTCTTTAAGACCGGTTTCAAGTGTGGTCACCGTCTCCAAAAGCTGCTTGTCGAATCCGCGCACATCCTGCTTGTCCTCCAGCCGGAATTCTCTTATCTGTTTGGATATCGTATAGGTTCTTATACCGGAATAAAACGCCAATACAATAGCGACAACGATTAAAAACCCCCAGATAAAATTTTCTCTCCGCTTCATCTATACCCCATCTGAATGCAGAATTTAAGGTTACTAATTTATATGTATTCTACTTTGTTGAGCTTGAACGCCCCCCCGAAACTTCGCGGTGAATCTTCACTACCGTTTGATAAGAGTCAAAGTAGAAACCGATACATCTACCCGGTGTGTATTAGGTCTTTCCATTTTTTCCCTGCGATCCTTAATCTTTCTGATTGCATTGTCAATCTCGAATCCCTCAACGGTGATTAAACGCTCGGACTTCTCCATTCGGTTGATGAACATCCCCAATTCCTCATATGTGCATTCTATCCGCATTTTATACGGGGTCTTAATATAATCCCGCATATTGATCTTCAAACCAGGATCCATCCTCAATAGTTTAATCCCCAAATCATTCATAATTTCAGTGATGTCATTTAAGAAAGGCATCGAAGCGTCTTCCGCCAATGAATCCTTGGCGGATAACGCCAAATTCTTCTCGATCAGCTTGGCGACCAAATCCAATTCGCGCGCCAATATCTGAGCCGAAATCAGCTTTTCATTCATCACTGTAATATCGGATTTGAGCCTTCGTATCTTGCGAGGCTGCTCAACATATACGAAATTATAATAAAAATATGCCCCGAAGCCGAAAACTAAAACCAATATGAGCATGTATAAATTCTTTTTCACATTTGCCTCCTCGAACCTCTTTCTCTCTGTGTGGTTACCACCTTCCGCAATTTACAAACTACGGAAAAAGACAAAATATCCTGATCTTCCACTACAATGCGGTGCGATTCGTCGAATTTTATCTCCATAAAATCCTGATAAAAACCCTCCGTCCCCCGCAGAAGCTCCATTAACTCAGAAATGCGGTCGAAATCCTTCTCGCCTTGCTTGAGGCGGGCGATGAACTTGATGAAATACACCTCATTGTTGAATTCCATCCCCGTTACCGCTACCCCTCTGGGAAGAATCTCTGCTAAAGACCAAAACTTCTTCGTCCATAAAAATCGGTTCTTCTCCAACTGAGCCAAAGCCAGCACATCCGCCTTCGATACATTCTGACCCTGACGCTGGAGCTCCTCCAACTCACGGTTAATCCGTTCTATCTTCTCTTCTTTGATCTGGATTAACCCCTGCATAGCCCGGTGGTTATTGTAATTAAAAAGGGTTAAAACTATGAATATACACAAGAAGGTGTAAAGCATAAACGCCTCGCGCCGCCTATGCCAGCGAGCCAGCTTCTCTTCCTGACCTTCTCCACGATTTAAATTGATTATAAACCTGTCAAGCATATCAATCTCCTCTCAAGGCTAAACCGACAGCTACCGCATATTGAGGTCCAAACTCGCCATTGCAGGAAAGCTCATAAGCGGTCAGCGGATTATAAATATCAACCGGGATACTGAATTTTTTCGATAAATATTCATCCAAACCCTTTAAAGCCGCAGTGCCGCCAAGCATAATCATCTGATTAAACAGGCTTTGACCCGTCTCTTTCACATAATACCTGAGCGAACGATTGATCTCGTCACCCAAACGGTCTATAATCGCTTTTTCAGCGACCCTGAGTAGTTTGACCTCCTTTTCGATACCGATAGCTTCGAGGTCGGGATTCATTCCCTGCACTATCTTCACCTGCTCGGCGGTTGCATAATCCAAACCATACCTCCTGACCAACTCCTCGGTGAAGTGATGCCCCGCAATGGGTATATCCCGCGTGAAAAATATGTCCTTGCGGCCGAATACCGTGAGATTGGTCTTGCGGCAGCCTAAATTCAGAAATATCGTTACCCCGTCTTCGGGGAGTTCTCGCCCAATTATATAGGAATTCATCGAAGCTAATTGATCCAAATCAACCACCCCGGGCCTAAGCTCCAAATCCTTCAATATCTCATTGTGCGCATCGAAGAGCTTCCGAGTAGTGGCGGCGATAATAACCCGCACCTTGTCCGATACTTTCAGATCATCGCCGATGATTTGATAATCGACCACGCTCTGAGAACCATCTAAAGGTATGTGCTTGCGAGCCTCCAATAACATCGCCGAAGCCATCTCCTCGTCATCAAGGTGAACAGCCGATATCTCTTTGGCGCTCACCTGAGCCCCGCCGATATTGGAATATAGATTCCTAACCTTGCGAGGAAGAAAGCCAAGTTTCTTGAACACCTCCGAAAGCGCCGGAACCGCTACCGAACGCTTGGGACCATCCAGATCATACTTGTCAATCTCAGGATATATCTCCTGCCTGACAAATTTCACCGGACGAAATTTACCGCCGGATTTTTCAGCCACCACAACTTTTATGCTGTGAGAACCGATATCCAGCCCCACACGCTGATTCAACCTGCCAAACATAAAACGCCCTTCTATGATGAATTATAAAAAAGGCAAAAAGCCATTCTCACATCGCGAAAAAACCTCATTATAATAGGGAGACAGCAATTTGCCGATAACTCTGACTTTGCCTTCTTATAAATCCCGCTTGAATGAAACCCTTCAAAGACAGCCTTTCATAGATTATGCTCTTAACCGTTCCAATCGACTTAAGGTTCTTCACCACCCGGTAATTCCCCGGGAACCGGGCCCGCACCCCAAGCTGAAATCTGCCTATCGGTGCCAAAAGTATCATCCAAATAGGGATAGAACGGCGGCGGATCGAAATAGAACCGTGCGTCATAATGATAGTCTTTGTAGTAACCGGTTCCGCCGTGATTTGAACGATGCACATAGCCGCGGCGATATTGAGAAACCTGCCCCCAAAGGCGTATGTGCCCCCGCTCATCCGGGGAAGGACCCTCCGAATAATACCATTCCGGCAGATTGCCGCCATAGGCGGTCAGCACATCGTTCTGGTCCTCAAATGAAAAAGATTCACCTAAGGCGATTATGCCGCCATTGATAATGATGCTGCTGCGCCAGGAGTCATAGGAGAAGAGATTGCCCCCGTCGTCTCTGCCGTTTTCCCAACTATTGTCGATTAAAACATACGATTCCGACATCAATCCCAACATGTTAGTTGTGTTGGAATCCATCGTTCCCCATACCGGATCGCTGTCGACATATCGGAGATTGTCCATCAGCCACATATCACCGGAGCAGCCGACGGAAATCCTCCCCTGCACTCCCCAGTCTATCCGCGCTTCGGGAAAGGTGCCCATCATTTCCAATCTGCCGATGACGAAAACCGCTCCGTTGGTGAGTACAGGGATCGTCGCCACCGTAGTCGCCAAGGTATCGGAGAACGGCAATCCTATGGGCCATTTATATAAAATCGAACCCCCCGTGCCATGAAACACCATCCTGAATTGATAACCGGGATAAGAGTAGAATCTGCCCTGCGCCGCAGCGCCCGCTCGCAAATCATCCAAGGTGGTGGGAAACTCAACCGGCGGATGATTGAACATAGGGTCTTCATAAAGAATCGGATTGTAATTAGGTCCATACCAGAAATCCCGCGCACAAGATGAAACCCTGTCCATAAACACCGGAGACTGCATCACCGCAATCTCATCATTGGAATGCACCCACCCCCATAATGTATCACCGCTGAAGAATTTAATTTTCTCGCCAAAAAGTGTTTCCTCATAATTCGTAAGATAGAGAAAAATACCCCAGGTGTTCGCCGATTCAAATTTTATGTATAAGGTGGTATCGACCTCAATCTCATCATCGTCATTGAAGCGGTTGAAGGCGGTGTACATTACCTTACCCGTAACTTCCACGCTGTAAAACTTGTTTTCACTGTAAGTCGATTGTATGATACTCTCTTCCTCTAAAAAAGCGCTCCATTTGTATTCACCCTCCATACCGGGCGGTAATGTGTAATCGATATTCAGTATGCTGCCCTGCATATTCAGTTGAGTCGGCGTGCCCGGCAATTGACACAAATAAGGTATGATGTCTTGAGCAAGGGCGGATTGAGCAAGATAATATGCCTGTAATGCGGCATACTGACGCTTGAATTCAACGCTCTCATCAGCGCTCCACTTCAAATAAGCCATCCCGGTGCTGATTAAAAGCATTAAAATCATGATGGTGATAAAAGCGATATACCCGCGCTCGCCTTTCTTGGAATATTCCTTCATCATGTTTCCTCCGCTCTCGTTTAAAGGGAATTTTTAAATATAATTTAATAGCGGATATCGATTCCGATGAATCAACCGCCATATCTTACGAAATATATATTAATTCAAGTTCTATCCTGACTTCAAATCGGTGGAATCCCAGGCGTCTCCCCCTGCACTGGAGCGAACCTGTTCTTGAGGGATACCTGACTGGTAAATGTCATAACCCGTTCATAGTCTTCAGTTCCGGAGTCGCCATCGCGAACATATTTAAGTTTTATAGTTACCTTGAAAACCCTGCCGAGAAAGCTGGTGGGATTGAAATAGGGCGGCCAGTGCCGGTAGATGTATTCACCTCTGAATTCCAGAACTTCAAAGGATTCTCTTGGACCGAGAATTGCAGTGGAATGGTTATTCAACTTTGTCGGGGGATATTCGGATATAATTTTATCATTATTCTCGGTAACACCATCATCAGCGGTAGAGGAATAGGTAACCGTATAACTCCCGCTCAAGGGATCATCTAATATCACATAAAAAGTCCCAAAGGTACCCTGATTGGCGGCGACATCTATCTGCTTGGCATTTATGATGTTCCGGGCGATATATTCGACTACAGAATTTCCATACTGCTCCAAGTATCTCTCAGACCAGGACCGGTTGATTTGTTCCCAATACGCTTCAAGCGTATAACGGAAACCCACCAGCATCAAGGCTAAAAGCACAACCGTAATCAGCGTTTCAATCAGCGTGAATCCATTTTGGCACCTACGATGACGCTTCACTCTGATGACATCCCCTCCAAATTCCGCTTCCTGACTAAGCCTATTTTTACAGCAGAAAAACAGCATTAGTTTGACTTCTTAATTAGACAATAGCGAAACTTATTCATTATTCGATGAAACCGTCCGGTTCAAAAACCTCCGCCCCCGCCGGAACCTCCGCCGGTACCCCCTCCACTACCGCTTCCACCGACGATGGAAGCCTTGTAAATCATCCAAGATTGCAGGCTGACCGTATCGACTGGGAAAGAATGCTCAGGATTATCCGAGGGCTCCTGCCAAATAACATGCACTTTAATCAGATAATTCTCGATGTCGATCGAGCCGGGAAGTATTATTTTCTTCTTCAAAGGCTCGCGAACTATACTGCAGACAATATCATCCGAAACTCCGTCACCCAGAGGGTCCAGCACTTCTGACCGCTTGATAGTCTGCTCCTGCAGAGTGATAGGTACCGTCATACCGTTCTGACCTTCATAAATGAGAGCGGTCCAATACTCCACCTCATCACGAGCGATTTCCAACGCCCGCTTCTTGCGCCACTCTGAATCGAGAGCGCCTCGACCGATATACAGACTGAAGGTTGCGCTGGCGGCGGCGATACCTATTATTATCAAGGCGATGATAAATTGTATTAAATCGACCCCGCCCCTCTCAGCCCTGCGGCTGTTAAGATGGCTAATTGTCATGACAGTTAGACTTTATTTATCTGAAAATAGTAGTAATGCAACCCCGCGAAACGATTATTTTCATGCTAAGTTGTCCCGACCGTTCGGAATAAGGGTTTACCCTGAAAATAACCGGAACGCAAGTCCGCGAAACGATTATTTTCATTCTAAGTTGTGAGAGGGTTCGCGGAAGAGACCCTCTCATGAGGGTTTCTCTTATAAATAGTCGCAACATACTTGATGCGATATTCAAGCGGGGATATCCGATTGCAAGAGCTTGATTTAGGGCTTCGCATAATCAGCCAGCGAAAAACCCTAATCCTTAGGTGGAAAGATGATAAATAACCAACGATTAGGCGCTGAGGTCGACCTCGAATAACTTGGGATTCTCTGCAATCTGCTTCGCAATAGTGCGGCCGATCAAACCCTTATGCAGCAGCCGCTGAAGGTCTTGATCCAAAGACTGCATCCCTTCCTTGCCGCTCGACTGAATGACTGATGGTATCTGGAAGATTTTGTCTTCCCGAATGAGGTTCCGAACAGCGATATTGGCTATCATCAATTCTATAGCCACCACCCTGCCTTTCCCATCCTTCATCGGCAATAGCTTCTGAGAAACAACCGCCTCAATCGACTCAGCCAGCATCGAGCGAACCTGAGTCTTCTGAGAAGCGGGAAAAATGTCGATTATTCGGTCGATGGTCTTTGCCGCCGAAGATGTATGCAAAGTCGCCAATACCAAATGACCGGTCTCAGCCGCGGTTAAAGCCAGCGATATGGTCTCCAAATCCCGCATCTCACCCACCAATATGACATCCGGGTCTTCACGAAGAGCGCTGCGCAGCGCATTGGCAAACGAGTGAGTGTTAGCGCCCAACTCGCGCTGATTCACCATACAATTCCGAGAGTTGTGATAAAACTCGATGGGATCCTCAATGGTGATGACATGGAGTTCCTTATACTCGTTTATCCAGTCCACCATTGTCGCCAAAGTAGTGGACTTCCCTGAACCCGTCGGTCCGGTGAGAAGGATTAAGCCGCGGTCCCGAAGCGATAAATCTTTCATCACCTCCGGCAGCCCTAATTCTTCAAAGCTCCTAATCTCCGCCGGAATCACCCGGAATACTGCCCCAATGCCGTTGATTTGTTGAAAGATATTAACCCTGAACCTGGCGATGTCCTTCAAACGCTTGGACAGGTCTATCTCTTTCATCTCCTCAAACCGTTCCAACTGCTCCTCGGTTAAAACCTGATGAACCAGCCGTTCCACCATCTCCACCGGTGTGGGGGGCAGGTCGAGCTTGCGCATCTTACCGTGGATTCGAATCATAGGAGTCGAACCGGCGGAAATGTGTAAGTCAGAAGCCCCTAAATTCACCGTGAAAGCGAGCAGTTCGTCAATATCTAATTTCAGCGCTGTCATTGAATTCAGTTTCCTCTTTAATAAATATTCTAAAAACTGAGGCTCCAAAACCGGAGCTGCCAAAGATTAAGAAGCGAACTGTAATCTCCAGTCGGGTATTATCCTGAGGGTGAATGCCAACTACTGTCCGCGCTCGGATTCACCTTCTTCGGAAGGCAGTCCATAGCCTTCAAACAGACCATTATCTACATTGTAGGTAACCTCACGTCCAGCCCCGCCCTTCATCTCGGAAGTGCTGGTGCCGATAATCTGGGTGATTGGATTGGAACCGACAATGGTGAAAGTCCACTGCTTTTCGGTGGATTGATCGATGTCGAGATAACCCAAGTCTTCCAGAATCTGGACATCCGTGGGATCCTCTGAACGGTCCTGATAGTACATTTTCGAGGCGTTGTAAATTGCGCCAATGGTCGCTTGAGCATCGGAAGCTCTCGCGCCTTCAACATATTGAATGTAAATCGGCACCGAAATAGCAGCCAAAATAGCTACGATTACCACCACAACCAGAACTTCGATTAAGGTGAAACCTTCCTGCTTGGGGAGTGGATACTTCTTCATAGAAGTAAATCTCCTTAATTAATGATGTTGACTGTTTAATTAATTGCTATCTGTTTTAATAAACTATAAATATAAACAATTGTCGAATAAAATGCAAATATCGATTACAATTATATTTTTAAAAGCAAGTTATAAATACGGAAAAATCGTATACCTGAACTAAATATAATACAATATACTTTACAATCACCGTTCACTTCAACTAAATTCATTTGCGCAATTAATGTGCCACGATAATCAATAACTTCAAGCTTTTGATATTAAAAATAAATAGACATAATTGCAATTTATAAATAACCTCCTGATAAATGCAATTTTTGCAGTAAATGTGATAAATTTGCACTAAATACGCTCAGCATATTGCATTTGTTGTTTTGTGTTTAGTATAATTATTTCAGTATTAAGCGTCTATTCAGTCTTGAAAATAATGAACTTATTCGAACGCTTCTCCCATAATAGATAAATATTTCGCAGGATTGGGAAATCGCCTGCGGACACTGTCTGTTCCTTTATCGAACGCTGAATGAACAGTTCAAACTTGTTTCCGTCGCTTTTGCATTCGATAATGCCGGAACCAATGGATGATTCCTTCTGAACATTATCAGGCATTCCCGAAACCGACCACCCTTTTGGCAGTTCAAAAGTGATATTAAGCAGCTGCCTCCCTAACCCTTTGAAATAAATCGGATTACCGCGTTTTGTATAGAACGGATGAAACCTGGAAGGTTCCAATAAATCCAGACTTATGGGAGGTTCAGGGATTTCCAGTATCAAATAACCATCCTTGGTCTCACCCAAATCATCACCGCAGAAATCGAAGGTGAATTTACAGTCTTTAATGGAAAGCTCCCGGGCGCTGCCGCCGCTGACCTCCAAATTTGGCAGCAATCCGCCGAATTCCCCCTTCAGCCAGCCAGTAACGCCTTCAGAATTCTCCGCCGCGGAATAAAACGGGCTGAAATAGCCGCTAGCCCGAAAATACCCTGAACCGGTGTAGGCACCGTCTTCGCCGACCTCCACCTTCATATTCAAGATGAGTTTGTTATCATCGATGCTAAACCAGGGCTCTATCCGAGGTTCCTCACCCCGGTAATTGAACCTGAAGACCGCATGCCCCGCTATATCCTTCCGCGAATGTGAAGAGAGGGGATTCAGCGGGTCCAGAAAAATTTCTTCCCCATTTTTTTCAGTTATCACCCAGAAATTATCGAATATAGTTATCATCGGCACAGAAAAGGTCGAAGGATAGATATCTGCGCTCACCGCCAATTCGGCTGGCAGTCCCTGCGATTTCAACAGCGCCGCCAGCAGAATCGCCTTGTCGAAAGCGTTCCCATAAGCGGTGGATAAAGTCCGTTCAGCCTTACGATGGTGCCAGGGGAATATATCGCTATGATAACTAATGGTACCTACCCTGTTCCTGACCATCTTTGTAAGTTCATCGATTATGAAATAGGATTCCGAACGCTCCTTAATTACCTCTTCAGCTTCAGCTTGCAGTAATTCGGTTTCCTCAGCGCTTTCACTAACCGTCTCTGCCAAGAAAGACCCCGCCGCCTTCCAATCTGGACAGGTGGAGAATATCAAAGTTGGCGCAAAGCGCAGCCGGTATCTATAAGCGTCATCGTGCATAATATGCGGCGCATCTTTCATCGTCCAAACCCGGGTGCGCATTCCGTCTTTGACGCTCATCTTCATATCACCGTCGCCGTTCAAGAACTTGAAATGTAGGTCGACATTCTCCGGCACAGTGACTTTGACTTCCTTCAATAGTATATGCTCATCGCTTTGGAAATATTCAACCCCTTCCATCCAGGCAAGGTTTTTTTCCTTATCCTTTATAGTGTAAAGGAGTTCGCTGCTACCGCCCCATTCCAAGCCGGTGTGAGTGATCACCATCTGCTGGAAGCCGGTATAATCGGGCGCCAAGCACAAAGCGAACGGCGTTATTAAGTTGAAACCGTTCGGTTGGGTGTCGACAGTCCGCCCATCCAACATATATCCCCGGCAGATTTCGATATTCAAATCCTGGCAATCGTGGAAATAGCCAATATGAGGGTCGCCGTAATGATCCATTGCATTTTCGGTGAACATCGTCCGGACCCGGTAAGCTCGCTTAGTGATTTTACCCGCTTCATCCAGCGAATAGTGCACCGATTCGTAGAGGATGACCGATTCATCGTTGGGGTAATCCGCCTGAACCGGGTGATTCTTCACCAATTCCGCCACATCTATCTCATCCGCCAGGCACAACCCGAAGGCAGCCACCCCGAAAATTAAAGCCATCGATATATATGTAAAAGCTCTTTTCATCCTAATCTACCTCCACAAATGAATGTTAGTGTCTGCGAATTCGTTCATACCGTCCACGGTCTCTTTGACCTGCGGATATTCTTCCGGCTCGATGCCCCGTTCGCTGACGGTGTATTTATATGAGATATTGATTTTCCTCTTCTTTTGCTCCACCGAAGCGTTGAAGCTGGCGAAATCGCCCCCCTTATCTATCGACTCGAAATCGCCTAACTTAAATCCCCTGGGAATAGAGATGGTCTCGTTGATGACCACCTGCTGGGGAGCCCACATCAGCATCGGGTTTTCCCGCTCCTTCAAATTCGTCCCACTGAATATTAGAAAGAGATAGCTGGCGGATGGCAGGAATCGCCCTCCTGGCGAAAGGAAATGAAGCCCATCTCCATAATGCAAAGCGTAATCGGGGATTTTATAGTCGATTTTCAGAACCATCGGATTGGCGAAATCGAGTTCATCGTCATGTTCAAAGCTTATCAATTCCGCCCCGGGCGCTATTCCACCTATGAAATTCGACAGGCGATTCCAGATGCCTTCCTCCAAGCCGGAATATACGATGATTCGTCTCAATCTGGCGTCGGCGTAACCGAGGGCGCTGATTTCCAGTGTCCCCACTAAATTCCCCTTCTTGTCAATAGTCGCTTCGGAATTGATAGTGAAGCGGTTCTCTTCCGGGGTGAACGGTCTGATAGCAGTCAAATCTTCCCCGTCCGTGTCGCCTATCACGATATTTTGATCGCCTTCGGCGCGGGACCATATATCCATTGAATTGGGCGCCCAAGTGGGGTCATACATCTCCCACTTTGTGCCCGGCAGGTTATCCGATTCCACCCCGGGCTCGCCGGAAATATCCACCGCTACCACACAGTGATTGAACTGGTCGGCGGGAATCCGTTCCACCCGCGCCCCAGCCATTGTCATAGTAGGATAAGTGGTATACCCTGCGGCGCGGAACATTGTCAGCGCCATCCCGGCGATGTCCTTACAGACGCCGCATCTATCGCGGAAAGTCATTATGCCGGGGTGCAAAGTGTAGCCTTCGCCGTGCCCCATAGAAATCCCGCTGTAGCGGATATGCTGAGCCACCCAATGTAAAATCGCCCACCGCTTCTCCTTATCGGTTTTATAGGGCGCAATTAATTTTTCGGTGAATTCCTTGATTTCATCGTCGAATTCGAAAGGCTTAGCTTTGATGCCGTAATCCGGCAGGTCGACCACAGTTGTCTCATTGACCGCATAGAACCACCGCGATTTCTCATACCAATCCTGAACCGTAGCCAGCACTACTTTAGGGATGTAGTCGCTTCCGCCCGGTGAGCGAGGCTCGTGTGAATAGACCGGAATATCCCGCTTCTCGAAAATGTAGCAGTTTTGTTCATCATCAAAGGTGGTCGAAACAGCG
Organism: Candidatus Tariuqbacter arcticus; assembly: GCA_013202315.1. Taxonomy (GTDB): domain Bacteria; phylum Electryoneota; class Tariuqbacteria; order Tariuqbacterales; family Tariuqbacteraceae; genus Tariuqbacter; species Tariuqbacter arcticus. Next base: position 12,127 of record JABMRZ010000521.1, read on the forward strand.
ATGTTGCCGTTATAGACCTTGAACTGCACTTTCATATCCACCGGGTTTTTCGGCGTCTTCAGGACATACACCTTTTCCTTTATAGGATGCCCCGAACCGAACATCACCGTATCGTAGTAGTGCCCTCTCATTGGGGGGATATAGCGCGATTCATCTTCCTCCGTATTGAGGTAGGCTATTATGAAGCCTTTGGTATAATATTGGATTTCAACCGCATCGCCGACTTTCAAGTTGGACACGCCTATCAACTTCATCCGCGGACCCCAGTAAATCATCCTTTGGGGCTGGGGGCGGTCGATTGGGCTGCTTATATCGACTTCATCCACGCCGCCGTCGGCGCGGTGGATGGCTACATTCTTGATTTCCACCATATTGGAAGCGGGGTCGTAGTCGAAGCGATAAGCCGCTTGGCGCACCGCCCCGGCTTCGGTCAATATCTTGGTCAATCTATGGATATTGATATGCGACAGCCCCGATTCTTCCACTACTACATCGGTGCTGTCGAAGACGGTGACCACATTAGCGCCGGGATAGTCATCGGCTGAACCCGCAGCGGCGATAATTTCGCCGTAAGGACTGTCCTGCGCCAAGACGAATCCGGCCCAAAACAACGCCGCTGTCAAGACAAGCAAGTAATGAATCTTAGATTTCGTTTTAGTCATAAATCCCTTTTCCTTATTATAGTTGGTTTTCACAATGATTTTCGGAATAATTTTATATAGTTACACAATTATTTCATTAAAATCAATTTTTGGGTGCAATTAAATAGCCCTGCGTTCATTTTCGCGAAATACACCCCGCTCGACAATTCCCCCCCATCGAAAACAGTTTCATACACCCCCGGCGACCGCCATCCATCGACCAGAACAGCCGCTTCCCTCCCCATCACATCATAAACCACCAATGTCACGAAGCTTGCAGCTTGCAGCTGGTAGCTGATAGCTGTTTGCGCATTGAATGGATTCGGATACGCAGAAAACAGCATATAATCAGAAATAGAAGCTATCGGTTCTGCAATATTATCAAAAACCGAAATTTGCCAGCACCCCCAATCATCGGGATTGACGATATAATCTGCGAAATCCCCCCCTTCTTTTTCAAAGGTGAAGGAGTCATACACCGCCACAGCCCAGGGGTATTCTCCAATATATGCGTAATATATATATTGACCCGAAGGAGCGTTGAACGGAACCGTCTGCTCGAAATGCCAGAGATTAGAACTTCCGCCTCCCAACTGGAATTCCTCAACAAAGAAGGTTTCAATCAAACCTCCCACCGGCAAATCTATCTGCCCCCACAAATCGAAGCCGATGGATACAGTATTGGGATTTTCCACTTCCACCCCGAACTGAAATTCCCCCCCGATAGCGGGAATAATAACCGGAGGATTAGCAGGTTCTATCGTCAATTCCAAAGGACTCACATTCCCAATTGCGGCGCTGACATCCAAAATATGAAAAAATTCATCATCCGGTAAAAAAGCGTATTCCCCAATGGCGTCGATTCCCTGCGCACCCTGCCCCCTGGTCACATACTTACCGACTTCGTAGGGATTGGCAGGATTGGAAACATTCACGATTTTTATTCCCCACAGCGAGCAGGCGATATAGGCATAATCTCCCACTACTATTATATCAGCCACATTACTGCCGCTGTCCCATTCAGCCATAAGCGCCGGATGCACCGGGTCGGAAATATCAACGATGTGAAAACCGCCGCTGCCTGTGCAGAAATAAGCGTAATTGCCGCAAACATCTACATTGTATCCATGATAATAAGGGGATCCATAATATATTCCCACCATAGTCGGATTGGAAGGGTCGCTTATATCGAAAATCGGCATAGTCTCATTATGAACTGCGATGTAAGCGTAATCCCCTTCAACATCGATGCCCCTGGCGTCGAAGCTCAAATAGGTGATTCCCACCATCACCGGATTAAACGGGTCTGCCACATCGATGATGGTAACTCCTGCTCCTGAAGAGGCGGCATACGCTAAATTGCCTATGACCTTCACATCGTAGATATGCGTCCAGTCTTCAAAAACTCCGACTTCAACCGGAGCGGAGGGATCGGATACATCAATCAATCTAAGTCCGTTTTCTATAGCGGCGACACAAGCTATGGTATCGGCAACATCTATTCCTTCCGAATATCCGGGACTCATATAATATCCGACATATTGAGGATCGGTGTAATCGGATATATCCACCACCTTCAAACCGCCGTATCCTGCCGCTAAATAGGCATAATCCCCCTGAACAACCGCATCGGTAGCGCACCCGGCGGCGAAATTGCCAACCTGAACCGGATTCACCGGAGCAGTGATGTCGAATACATAGAATATATTGAATCCGCAGTCGGATAGGAACAGATAGTTATCCAGAATTGCTGTCCCCCTGCTGAATCCTCCGGTCTGGATAAGATTTGCATACACAGGGTTATATGGATCGGTTATATCGAATATCGCCAATCCATCATCTCCACTCCCGCCATAGACATAACCATCACGCTCGCAAATGTAAATACTGCTCCCCGGACCGGGACATTCACCTATCAGTGTGGGATTAATTGGGTCCGAAATGTCTATGGTTGAAATTCCGTCGATTGAAGTGACGCTGATAATTGTGTCTGAAATGGTAATGCCGCCGTCTAAAACCAGATTTGTGGGACAGCGGGCAATTATCTCAGGATTCCTTGGATTGGAGATATCGATTGCGTAAAGCCCCTGATCCCAGGAAGTAACATAAGCTATATCGCCGACGACCTCCAGACTGCCGCTTAAACCGTCTAAATACAGTGAAGTTATAAAATAAGGGTTGTTCGGATGTGATATGTCCATCACCGCGAAAAAATGGTCATAATTATAATCGTAAGATACATAAGCAAAGTCGCCGGAAACAACAAGCCCGTTCATATTATAGCTGGTATTCAAATTGCCAACTTGAACGGGCTGCGCAGTATTACTGATATCGAAAACCCGGAATCTTCCATAATTGTATGAAGTTACATAAAGATAATCCCCGGAGACCACTATCTGTCTTATATCGGACTCAAAGTTAAGCGCATTCGCTTCAAACGGATTTGCGGGATCGGATATGTCCATCACCACTATCCCTTTCCAGCCGTTGGCAACATAGGCGTAATCTCCGGAAATTTCGATGAACATAATATCCTCCCATTCGTGATAGGTGTTGCCCAGCATATCGACATTCCAGCCCGGTTCTGCTGAAACAATGGGGCAAAGCATGGCTGTAATTATTGATACAGTCCAGAGTATAAAAGCTTTTTGGTACATTTTCCTCTTCCTTCCAGTTTATTAAAGAAAAACCTTGCAGTAGACTATATATCGGAGAAAGTATGTACTTATAGCAAAGAGCGATTACAATCAATTATTATTTTTCACTTCAATAAAATAGTCTTTATTACCCCCGTAAATTCCCCCGCTGTCATCCGCGCAAAATACACCCCGCTGGGGAGGTCGGAAGCATTGAAAGTAACTTCATACCTCCCCGCATCCAAATATCCGTCCTCCAATAATACCACTTCCCGTCCATTTACATCATACACCGCCAGCTCCACGAAACCCGCATCCCGCAGCTCGAAACTGATAACTGTCGAAGGATTGAAAGAGTTGGGGCAGAGTGCGCAGAGGGTGAAATGAGACGAGGGTTCGATATTATAATAGAATTCAACCCAAACAGCCTCATCACAATTATATATCTCGAAGTGATCCGAGTCGGCGATATACGCCACTTCGCCGGTGCTGTCCAGGTCTTCCATTACTTCAATCGCCGTGGTCCCACCATAAAACCGGTAACCCTGATTTTTTTCGGCTCATCGACATAACGGTAAGCCTCTTCCCAGCCGAAGGCTTTGATATAGTCTTTTTCCGCTTGCTTTACATCTTTGACGGCAATGCATATATGGTCTACGAAGTTGGTATTTAGTTTTTCAGGCATTGTTTCTCCTTATTTGTGATAAAACAGCATGCAAGAGTTATATTTACAATTATAGCATTACCCTCAGGAATATCTTTGACGGCAATTTTTCTAAATAGCTACTATTTTATCAATTTAATATTAACAGATGCTTCAAGATGTATCTTCTTCTTACTTTCGACAATAATTTCTTCAATTTTCTCATCATGAAGATTCAACTTTTTCTTTAATACTGATTTTAAGAGATTTTCATCTAACTTCATTATATCATATTCATCTGCGAAATTAACAATACCACCTTTACATTTTACACCGCCTTTAGTTTCATCGAAAACCTCCAGCTTAATTTGGTATATTTCATCTTGGATTTTTTCCATTTTTATTTTAAGGTCTACCAAATCTTGACACCATTTCTTAAGTTCAGGCATATTCATTTTCAGATCCTTTCTTTAATCATATTAGTTTAGCTTTTTGAAATGGCAGGGTTAAGACAACCCTGCCTCCGCCCAATGGAGTCGGGATTGTCTCAATCCCGACATCTTGTACTTCATAATTGATTGAAAATCGTATCTGCTTTCAAGGTATTGCATTCAAATAATATCCCCCTAATACTTCGACAAATACGGTATATTCCCCGTAACCGGCGCTCCCGGGGGAAGTTTGAAAAATATCGCCCCTTCCACCGGACAGGCGTCGAAACATTCTCCGCACTGGAGACAGAGGTCGAGGATTATCACCGCCTTGCCCTTATGAAATCCAATTATATCAGGCGGGCAAGCCTTGGCGCATAACTTACATCCGTTGCATCTGTAAGCGTCAATCCAGGGATATAATCCCATATAACTGGAGCCGGAATGGGGGTAGACACTCATTTGTGTGCCCGGTATTTGCGGATGTGCGCTTGAAATATCCGATAATATCATTTGTATTTCCCTTTTATTATAAATTACGAAACCACGAATGAACACTAATTAAATAACCTAACCCGGACGAGCCGGAATCAAATTCAAAATTCAAAACTCAAAATTCAAAACTCAAAACTTAAAACTGCACTAAAACCTCATCCCCAGGCGGTACCCGTCCTGGATAGCGTCGATTCCCCGCCGCACCCATAAACAATCGCCGATTTTTGAGATGTCGCCCTTGAAAGCACCGTAGCCGAGGTCTTTATTGGAAACAAGGGCAGCCAGGATAACAGTGTCCGCCGGCACAATCCGGTCTTTGAATTTCTGTTTTTCCTTCGTTTTCCGGTCTACAATCGTCCAGTTTGCCAACACAGCGTCATCGGCAATCTCTTTGATATTCCCGAAAGTCAACTGCTGAACCTTCGCCTGTTTGAGCCTGAGCCTGTATCTCCAGATGTATGACGGGTTCACATCCGCACCGAAGCGCGGGGCTGGATCAATCATCGCTATACTGGATTCCTCGATACCATCTCTCTTAAGCGCTTCGATTACATATAGGGTAAGGGATATTGCCGCGCCCGACCCGCCGATTATAACTATATTCTTACCGATTTTCGCTTTTCCGGTGAATACATCGAACATACTCACCACATTAGGTTTATCCGCGCCGGGAATGTCCGGGACTTCCGGAACTACGCCGGTGGCGATTACCAGCGAATCGGGGTTTTCCTCCTTGAGAAGTTCTCTTGTTACCGGCGTATTGAGAACGATTTTAGCGCCGTGTTTTTCACATTGGGCTTTCATATGATTTACCCACCGCATAAACTCCTGGTCGTCCCAGTATTTGTCGGAACCTTCGCCCCAGGGATTCCGCGAAGCGTAATACCACTGCCCGCCCAGGTGCCCGGTTTTTTCATATAAGGTGACATCGTGCCCCTTTTCAGCGGCGATACTCGCGGCTTGAAGGCCGGCGATACCGCCTCCGGCGACTATTATCTTACGCTTTACTTCAGCTTTGGGGAAACCGTAATAACCCCATTCCCGCTCGCCTTCATGACCGCAGGACGGACGGACGGTGCAGGTTACCGCCGCATCCCGGAACAGCCGCGCCAGGCAGACCTGACAGGCGATACAAGGGATGATATCTTCCTGCCGGTCCCACATAATCTTATTCGGAAGCGCAGGGTCGGCGATTTGAGGACGGCACATCTCCCAGAAATCCAGCTTACCATCGGCAATGGCTTTTTCCGGAATATCAGGCGTGAAGAGCCGGTATGCCATACACACCGGAATATTTAACGCCTTCTTTGTCCTTTCAGCGACATAGAGCCAATTGCCCATCGGTATATCGCGGGAAATGACCGAGCCGAGGGATTCCTGCCAGCCGACGGTTACGCTCATATAATCGCAGCCCGCCGCTTGGGCAATCTTAATCGATGTTAAGCTTTCGGGTTCGGTGTTGCCGCCGCGGTCGTCCAGCATTTCCCAGCCGCAGAGGCGGATTCCCACTGCGATGTCGTCATCGACCTCTTGGCGGATTCCTTCGACAATCTTCCGCATAAATGTGCATCTATCGAAGATTTCGCCGCCGTAATCGTCGGCCCTCTTATTGGTATAACTTGAAACGAAGTTGGAAATGAGGTAGCCGACGATGCCGGATACTTCGATTATTTTATATCCGGCTTCCACCGCCCGAACCGCGCCCTCGATATGCTCTTGAATGCACATTTCAATATCTTCAACTGTCATTTCCCGCTGAGGGCGGAAGCGGCGCAGCCTTTGCGGAACCGCCGAAGGCCCGACCGTATACGGCAGGTTAATCCCCCCGACCCTGCCGCAATGCATCAATTGCAGGCAGGCGAGCGCATCCCCCTGATGGATGATGTCCGCCATCTTCTTCAAGCCGGGAATGTATTTATCGTCCCAGATTCCCATCATTCCCACATACCCCTGACCTTCGCCTTTGGGGTCGGTGTATGCGCCTTGGGTGGTTACAATTCCTGAACCGCCGCGGGCGTGGGCTTCGATGTAGGCAAGCTCCTTTTCGGAAACGAAGCCGTCGCTGTAATTGTAGTTCGTTTCGGTGGAAGCGTATTTGATACGATTTTTCGCCCACAACTCCCCAATTTTTATGGGGCTGAAGATGTGGGGGTATCTTTTTTCTCCTGGCAGCATGGGGCTCCTTGTTATGGTTTATATTTTGATTTATCAGTTTAATATATGTGATACCTTGGTTCTTTGAGAGCTTTCTAAAACAAGATTACCGCCTTTGGGGATATACATCTTCGTAATGAGCCTGTTTGATCGTTTTTTTAGTTATCTGCGCATACAGCACTACCGGGTCAAGGTCAGCGCCATTGGGCCATTCTATAGTACCGGTATCGGGATTAACTTCAACCCGCCGGAAAAAAGCTTCATCCTTCAAGGGTTCAAAAACCCCGTCAAATGTAACATTTTTCCCAATATCCACAATACCCTCGACTCCATCTTCAAATGTAATTTTAAGACGGAATTTTTTGAGTGGGTGGACCTTGACGATATCTAATAGTGGTTTGTCATTCAACATTGCTTACTCCAAAGGTTTAATTTTATTTAAAGGTTTGTGTTCTATTGCCAGATACCAATTCCGAATAAGTTCTTCTTTGTGTATCAATGCCCATTCCAGAACCATACCCATAGCGCGAGGGGGAAGGCTGCCTCTATCCAAAGCGAGCGATTCAATCAGAATTATCGCTTTCTGTTCTCCATACCGCACATGGAAATGCGGCGGTGGATGGTCATCGTAATTCATTGACACGATTATACCGAAAAAGCGGCATATTTCAGGCATTGGTCATTACCTCATATACGATTATACAGCGAAAATGTTCTTAACACAATCCATTGGTGAAATTTCCGTTTCAAGATAAGATATCCTTAATAATTTCAGACGGTGCTGCGGGCTTACTGGAGCCTTCCCGGAATTCGTCCTGAGCGTTTTGGATTTCCTTAGATAAAACCGACCTTCTATGTTCAATTAAGCGCCGGTGTAAAACTTCCATCAAGGTCTCCTGCTCATCTAAAGACAATTTTTCGACGGATTCCAACACCTCATTAAAAGTTATCCCGTTTCTCATACTCTCCTTAACCTCCTTACTGTTATTGCACAACGATTTTTCGCCCACTGTTTCCCGATTTAAATGGGGCTGAAGATGTGAGGGTATTTCTTTTCTCCTGGTAGCATGGGGGTCCTTGGTTATATTTTGAATATGTATTATTATTTAGTTATTGTATTGGTGGATATAAGTTGTCTTTCACCCTTTAGATGAAACTGTACATGAAAATAGAAAATATTTATGTTCCTGTATAATTCCTTTGCTACCTGAATTTGACAAAGTGATTAGTAACTTATTAATAATATAATACATAGAAAACGGAGTTGTCAACAGGAGTTAGTGTAACTAA
>JABMRZ010000522.1 GCA_013202315.1 Candidatus Tariuqbacter arcticus
GTACTACTATTTATGTGCCGATTCTGGGCGCGCTTCGCTTGCCAGAATGACAAAAATTGAGAATATTTAATAGAACTAAAATGTTACAAAAGTCTGTGAATTAATCAGAATCAATATTTTTACCGAAATTATCTCGATAAATAGGACTATCGAGACGCACTTTCGAGTTGTTCCTGTTCCGGCTCAAGTTTGCGCGCAGAACGGATAATTGAACGGACTATTCCTTGTACAATGAAAAAGATACATAATGGAAAAAACAGCGTTTCCGGCAGGATGGCGGCCAGAATCAAAGCGCCAATCAATATGCCTAACTTTATCCTGTTCTCAGCTCCTTCCCTCAATGTTAATCTTGGTATAGCGTCATACTGTATATGACTTACCATCAGAAAACAAAGCGCTCCAATCAGCGGATGAAAAAGAGGGTATAATACAGGTTCATTCCAATGATATGTATTGAATTGAATGAATGAAACGATGGTGATTGCCGCCATCGGAATAGGCAGACCGATGAATTTGTCCTTGACCTTAGGCTTGGAAGCTGCATTATATCGAGCCAGCCGATACCCTCCCATAAATAAATAAATGAACACTATGACCAAACCCAGGAATTCAAATCGTTGAAAATATGCTGTATAAGCTAATAGGGCGGGCGCAACTCCGAAAGAAACCATATCCGCCATCGAATCGTATTCCTTCCCAAAGCGCGAGCCTTGATTCAGACGCCTCGCCAGTTTACCGTCCAAACCGTCCATAATGGCTGCGATTATAATCAGCCATCCAGCAGTGGCTATGTCGCCGGATATGGTCTTGATAATGGCGAGAAATCCGAAGAACATATTAGCGGTGGTCAACGCCCCCGGGAAAATCTGCTTGTTATTGCCCATCTATCCATACTCCGATAATGGTACGCCCGGCGCGAACAGTGTCACCAGGTTTTACCTTGATATCTATGTTGTCCGGCAGAATTAAATCCATTCTGGAACCGAATTTCATTATCCCGATTCTATCGCCCGCGCTTACGCTTTGCCCCTTTCCCAGGTGGCATATAACCCGTCTCGCCAGCGCCCCCGCAACCTGCTGCATTATCACCCGCCCCCCGGCGCATTCAATGGTGATTTTATTCATTTCATTCACCGATGCCGCTTCCCGGCGGAATGCGAAATGAAATTTGCCCGGCTTGTATTCCACCACCTCCACTATTCCGGTAACCGCGCTGCGATTGATATGCACATTGAATATGGAAAGGAATACGCTGACCATCGTGAGTGTCGATCCATCCGACGCTTGGTATTTTTCAAAAGGCAGCACCTTACCGTCAGCGGGCGCTAAGATTAAATTTTTTCCCGCCGCCGCCTCGAATACCGGCTCGCGAAAGAAAAACAACAACCCGGCTAAAAATGCGGTGAATAACAGACCGGGGATAATAGTGACTTTCGGATATTGCGCGAATATAATCCAGGATAGGAGACATAAAATTAATCCAACGATGATAGTCGAAATCCCTTCAGGCGCAATTCGCATCGTCACTCCAATTCAATTAAGTTACCAATTAGTTTCGACTAAATCCAAAATCAATCGGGTTTATGCTCCTTGTTTAAAACCCTGAACATCAATTCTTCATAGGAACTTTCAATATCGCCCAAGTCGTGGCGGAAACGGTCTTTATCCAGCTTTTTCCCGGTTTTTTTGTCCCAGATTCGGCAAGAGTCGCCTGAAATTTCATCCGCCAGGAAAATCTCACCCTCCCCATAGCCGAATTCGAGCTTGAAATCAACTAATGTGAGTCCCCGGCGGTCGAAAAACGATTTCAATACCGCATTCACCTTGGAAGCTATCCGAACTATAGTCCGCATCTGTTCCGGAGTGCAATGACCGAAAGCGTAAGCGTGCGTCTCGTTGATCATCGGGTCGTGGCGGGAATCATCCTTCAAAAACAGCTCTATAATGGGGTAGCTGAGGGTCATTCCATCCTCAACGCCATACCGCTTGACCAGCGAGCCGGTAGCGATATTCCTCACCACAACTTCGATGGGAATCATCTTGAGGTTCCTGACCAACATTGCGCTGTCGGAAACAGCTTGAACGAAGTGAGTGGGAATGTGGTAGCTTTCGAGATAATTGAAGAGAAATGCGGAAGTCTGATTGTTGAATTCACCTTTCCGGGGGAATTCCGATTTCTTATCACCGTCAAAAGCGGTAATATCGTCTTTAAACTCCATCAGCAAGTAATGGGGGTCGTCGGTCAGATAAAGCCGTTTCGCCTTGCCTTCATGGAACAATTCTTTCCGCTCCAAAAAAGCCTCCATATTTAAAATGAATTTTCATTCTCTTCGCTTAATTATGAGTTCATAATGTATTAATCATCTTTCAGGATAAACCCTTATGCGCCTGCGGCGCACCCCGAAGCATGAAAATAGTATGACCCCTTCAGGGTCGTTATTGTAGGGATTCTTTCTCCGTAGGTTTCACCTACGGCTATTTATATTTTTCCCCTTCGGGGAAATTGCAATTTGACTGCTTACTATTCACCGTTTACTGTCGACTGTCGACTATTTTCAGTAGAAATTACAATGGTCTATTCTTGAGACACGAGACCTGAGACTCGCAACTCGAATCTCGCAGCTATTTTCAGGATAAGTCTATGACCCGCCCGCGGGAAGGCGGAAACTTATCCTTCATAGACCGAGTCTTTTAAAAACCTCCTCCACGCTTCCTAAGTTAACCTGAAAACACGCCTCAATCTCCTGCATACTAAGTATATTACAAATAATTTCATTGCTTTTCAACTTTTGTGAAAGGGATATTCCCTGGTTTCGAGCTTCCATAGCGCACTTTTGTACCAGCTTATATGCTGTATCCCGGTCGATTCCCTTATCTAATAATGCGTTCAATACCGCTTGTGAGTAAATCAAGCCATTAGTTATATTTAAATTATCCGACATTTTATCGGGAAATACCACCATCTCACTAACCACATAACACATCCTGTCCAATATGTAATCTAACAAAATGGTGCTGTCCGGTAAAATAATCCTTTCAACGGAGGAATGGGAAATATCCCTTTCGTGCCACAGCGCTTGATTCTCCATCCCCGCTAAAGCATTCGCCCTTAATATCCGGGCTAAACCGCAGATTCGTTCGCAGATGATGGGATTTTTCTTGTGAGGCATCGCCGATGAACCGCGCTGCTTAATTCCGAAGGGTTCGAGCAATTCGCCCACTTCCGTCCGCGAAAGGTGGCGGATTTCCAGCGCCAGCCTTTCCAGAGTCCCGCCGATGACCGCTATAGTAGCGAGGTAATACGCATGCCGGTCCCGCTGAACGATTTGAGTGGAAATCGGGTCGGGTTTGAGTCCCAATATTTCCATCACCCGCGCCTCAATCTGAGGGCTCAAATAGGGGTAAGTCCCCACCGCCCCGGATATCTTCCCGTATTCCACTCCCCTAACGGCGGTTTTAAAGCGTTCAATATTGCGTGTCATTTCGGCGTAAAAAGCCGCCAGCTTGAGCCCGAAAGTCATCGGCTCGGCGTGAACTCCATGTGTCCTGCCGGGAATCGGACTATACTTGTAGTGTATGGCTCCTTCAGCTAATATTACCTTCAGCTTCTTCAAGCCTTCAGCGATTATGCGAGAGGCTTCTCTAAGCTGTAAAGCGAGTGCGGTGTCCAGCACATCGGAAGAAGTCAAACCCTGGTGAAAATAGCGGGAATTGTCGCCGATATGTTCACCTACATTGGTGATGAAAGCGATGACATCATGGTGGAGCTCGGCTTCAAGTTCATTTATTCGCTTGACCGAAAACGATACCTTCTCCTGTATTTCCTCAAAAGCGTTGTAGGAAACTACCCCCTCTTCAGAACGGGCTTGAATCACCGCCATTTCCACTTTGAGCCAGTTCCTGAAGCGGTTCTCATCGCTCCAGACCGAACTTATCTCCCCCCTGCTGTATCGCTTTATCATTAGAAATATTATAACATTATAGCTTTATCAAAATCAAGCTGCTTTTATCACTCGTTTCAGGCTTGATATGGTTCTTTGTAATCGCTTGTTTTGCCAATGATTCGGCATGGTCTGCCGGATCAAACCCTGCTGTTCAGCGGTGGAGAAGATGGACATCAGGATAGCCTGAGCTTCAATCCCCCTGTCAGACCGGTTCTGCTGGCAGCGCCTGCGCCATATTATCGGAAGAGGTCAAGGGTGAAGGATACGGTTCAGCGGCTTCATCCTTGTTAGCCAATTCAAGGATGATATTAATGGCTTCATCGCGTTCCAAGCTGCGAATCTTATCAACTATTTCGGTGGCTTTTTCCCAGTTCATTTTATCTTTGTCTTCTTGAATTATAGACATTCAATATCTAACCCGGGTAAATGAAAAAGTTCCACTAAAATCAATTTCTTAAAAGAACTATAATATCACCATATTCTTAATTCAAATCCTCTTCGCAAACTGAGTGATAACTTCAGGATATAAACTATGTTCCACTTCCAACACCCTTTTAGCCAGAGTTTCCGCATCGTCATCCTCCAATACCGGCACCGTTCTCTGTGCGACAATCGATCCTCGATCGTATTCTTCATCGACCAAATGCACTGTTATACCGGAAAATTCGCTTCCGGCGTCCAAAACCGCCTGATGAACCCGCAAACCATACATCCCCTTCCCCCCAAAATCCGGCAGCAGGGCAGGGTGAATGTTCACAATCCGCCCTTTGAACCTCTCCACCACTTCCGGCGGCATCTTACGCAGATACCCCGCCAAAGCGATGAAATCGATACGGTGTTCCTCTAAAGCTGAAAACAGCGCCCGGAGAAAATCGCCCCGCTCCTCAAAATCCCTGCGGTTCAAATATTTGTATGATATATTATGCGCAATCGCCTTCTCAATCGCCCCCGCTTCCGGATTGTTGGTCAACAAAAGCACGACCTTCCAACCCAAATCTTCCTTCTCTGATGCCTCCACCAGAGAAAGGAAATCACTGCCCCGCCCCGATGCGAAAACCGCCACCCTCATACCATTATCCCGGCAAAATTACAGCTCACAAATCCCCACTTGACACCTGGCACTTGATACTTGGCACTATATTCATATACTTCACCATCCTCCAAATTTACCAATCACCATTTCAAACACCATATATCAAATATCAAATATCAAATATCAAAACTCCACTCCTTCTTCCAAAAACGCCAACCTCCCATTTTCCGCTTCCATCTCCACTTCAACTCCCAACGGTAAAGTCATATTCACCGCGCAATGTCCAAACGGCAGCCCCGCCATCACCGGTAAATCGCGCTGTGGGAGAATCTGGTGTAATATTTCCTCCAGTGTGAACGAATTACGCTCGTCTTCCCAGCATTGTCGAAAATCGCCCAACAACAGTCCCGCTATTTTATCGAACACCCCTGCGTTTCGCAAGTGAGTCAGCATGCGGTCGATTCTGTAAGGCTTCTCCCCTATCTCTTCCAGGAAGAGTATTCGCCCCTCCACCTCCCCGAAATACTCCGTCCCCAAAAGCGACACTACCAGCGACAAACACCCTCCGATTAAACGCCCCCTGGCTATGCCCGGACGGATGCAGTATGGACTACAGCCGGTTGGAAAAGTGACGCTCCCAGCTAATTTTCCCTTCAGCGCTCTCCACAATATCCCCCCGGTAAATTCATCCATTCCCCCCTCAATCTGCAAAGCCATAGGTCCATAAAATGCCGCCAACCCCGTCTTCTGATGAACCGCCCATAAAATGGCGGTCAAATCGCTGCTCCCTATGATTATTTTCGGATTCGCCCGGCACGCTTCATAATCGATTAGCGGCAGCAGTCTGCTGCATCCATAACCCCCACGCGCCCCAATTATAGCGTTCACCGAATCGTCCCGTAATGCATCGTTGAAATCAGCGGAACGAAACTCATCCGCGCCCGCAAAGTAGTTCCATTTTTCCCTGGCGTGAACTCCCTCTGCTAATCGGAAACCCAGCTTGGAAAGATATTCATCTGCCGCATCGAACCGTTCAGGCTTCTCCGAAGATGCAGGCGAAACGATGGCAATGGTGTCGTAAGCTCTGAGTGAACGGGGTTTTATCATATGCAATTTTATCTATAGTGAACGAAATAATCACTTGCGCAAATTACATTTTACAATATTTAAATACTAACGAAATGTCATTCCCGCGTAACAGTCTGTCTGAAAATATCCCAAACTTGTCCTTCCCGCGAAAGCGGGAATCCTGATGTTTATATTTATCAATAAGATATTATA
>JABMRZ010000523.1 GCA_013202315.1 Candidatus Tariuqbacter arcticus
CATATTCGTCATTCCGGCTTGTCCGGAATCGGTTTGTACTACTATTTATTTGCCGATTCTGGACGCTCCGGACTTATTCGGGATTGCCAGAAAGACGAAAATTGAGATTATTGAATAGAACTAAAATGTTACCTTTTTTCTTGAGACTTGAGGCTTGAGACTTTCGGTTCCCTGTTCTCGGTTCTCAGAAAAATTCCAAATATATTCGGCTATATTTTCGAGGAAAATATGCAGAACAAAACGGAATCAACATTATCCGTAAAACAGTTTTTTGAAGATAATCAAGATAGACTGAACCTGCATTTGGATATCGGCGCTTCCGGATTGAAACGAAAAATCACCGAAAAAGATATCCACCGACCCGGACTGGCATTGGCTGGATTTGTCGAGCTATTCGCGTTTCACCGGGTGCAGGTGTTGGGAAACACCGAAATCCTCTTTCTAAATAAACTAAATGATGCCGACAGAATTGAAGCGCTGAAACGGATTTTCCAATTTCAAATTCCCTGCATCATCATTACTTATAACAATCCCGTTCCCCAAGAAATTGTCAAGCTTGCAGATGCGAATGAAGTCCCCGTCTTCAGAACACCGCTGTCAACCTCCGACTTAACCCACCTCCTGATCGATTATCTCGATGACCAGTTTGCCCCGCTCACCATAATTCACGGCTCCTTGGTCGATGTCTACGGCACCGGAATGCTCTTCACCGGGCGAAGCGGAATCGGCAAAAGCGAAATTGCCCTCGATTTAGTCGAAAGGGGACACCGTCTGGTCAGCGATGATGTGGTGCAAATCACTAGAAAAGCGGAAGGGGTACTCATCGGCAGCGGAACCGAAATGCTCAAACACTTCATGGAAATCCGCGGCGTGGGTATTATTGATATCAGGCGTATGTTCGGCATTCGAGCCATTAGACTACAAAAGAGAATCGAAATGGAAATCGAACTGGCCGAATGGGATGGCAATGAAGACTACGAAAGACTGGGGCTGGAAGAACAAAAGAAAAAAATCCTCGGAGTGAGTATCCAATATGTCAGGCTGCCGATTTTCCCCGGACGGAATATTGCGGTCATTGCGGAAAGTCTGGCGCTGAATCTTCACCTAAAAGTCTATGGCTTTCACCCGGCGCGTGAATTTAATGACCTGCTCGCCCGTTCTATTCAAGATAGAAGAAGAGTCCGGCAATACCTGGAAAGGGATACGGAATAGTCCAAGATGATCAAAGCGCTAATCATCGCCCACGGAAATATGGCCCGGGAACTGCTGAACGCCGCCATCACTATTTTAGGTGACCAGCAGGAAGTGTTCACTCTTTCCAATACCGAACTGAGTTTAGCCGGCCTCCAGCAGAATATCAAAAAATATATTGTTGAGTCACAGGAAACTATAATCTTCGTCGACTGTTTCGGTTCACCCTTGACCGCCGCTAAAATAGCGGGCGGCGGCGCTCCTGTGATCAGCGGTGTCAACCTCCCAATGCTGTTGTCATTCTTCACCAAAAGGGATGCGATGCCTCTGAAGGAATTGGCTGAAACCGTTGCGGCTGATGGCCAAAAAGGCATCAGCATCAAATAAGACTCTACACCTCATCCGTGA
Source organism: Candidatus Tariuqbacter arcticus (assembly GCA_013202315.1). Classification (GTDB taxonomy): domain Bacteria; phylum Electryoneota; class Tariuqbacteria; order Tariuqbacterales; family Tariuqbacteraceae; genus Tariuqbacter; species Tariuqbacter arcticus. Next base: position 1,600 of record JABMRZ010000523.1, read on the forward strand.
CAGCGCCCGGAAGAGGTGGCTTTGCAGAAATTATGATGGGTTAAGAACCCACCATACACCTGAATATTGTAAACTCGAAATTCGAAATCCAAAATCCGAAACAAATTCAAAATTCAAAACTCAAAATATCTTTACTTGTATATCGACAATTTTTATCGATACCAACGCAATAATCGCCTGATTGATAATCGGATTAACAAATGACGCTCCGGAATATCTTCAAGAAAAAATACGCCCCTTTAATAATCAGAATCGATGACAGGCTGATCCACGGACAGGTGATAGTGGGGTGGGGTGATAAACTGAGTCTATACAGGATAATCCTCGCTAATGACGAAGCCGCAGACGATGAATCGTTGAGCGATCTGTATAAATCCCTGATGCCGCCTGAAATCGATGGATATGTCTTTTCGCTTTCGGATGCGGTCAAATTCTTGAAACATAATCCATCCGACGGCAGAACTATGCTGGTGGTCGGAAATCCAAAAGATGCGCTTACTCTTATGAAATCCGGATTGAAAACGGATAGAATTATAATTGGCGGACTGCATCATCGAAATGGAGCGCAGAAAATCCTTTCTTACCTCTTCTTGGACGATGAAAGGCGGGATGAATTGATGAAGCTGATGAAAATGAAAATCCCCCTCATCTGCCAGGATCTGCCCGGCAATCCACCATTTAAAATATCCGAACAACTACTCGAAGGTTGATATCTGTTATGGAAGATAAACACGCCCAAGCCAAGTTGGGGCTGGTGGTCTTCATCGCTCTGGGAATCCTCATTTTCACAATGTAAAATGTGTGCTGTCGACTCTCCGCAGTCGACAGCATCTGCTTATAATTTAGCAATATAGCGTCGAGTACGGAGACTCAACGCCACTCAAAATGGCGACAAAATCATATTCTCGGACAGACTGGAAATCGGGAATACATTAATTATAATAACTTACAATAGAAAATATCAGAAATTATTTTCAAGAATGTGTATATAATATGAAAGATAAACACGCCCA
>JABMRZ010000044.1 GCA_013202315.1 Candidatus Tariuqbacter arcticus
CTTATAGAGAGACCCTTCACTGCGTTCAGTGTGACACCTTTTCGTGACTTTTGCAAGAGCCTCTAATGACAAGTGACAAATGACGAGTGACTAATGACCGACCCCATCCATCCTCTCCCGCACAAATTGCAATGTATGCTTGACCTTAACCGGCAGGTTCTTAACCGCCGCTTCTTCCCGCAGCTTGAGGATGCAGCCCGGAGAACCGGCGGCGATTTCCTCCGCCCCGCAAGCAATGGCATTTTCCAATTTATCCCCGGAAATTCGGGTTGAATCCCCCCCGTGAAAAAGTGAAAATGAACCCCCAAATCCGCAGCATAAATCCGCATCAGCCATCTCCCTGAATTCCACCCCCGGCAGAGTCTTCAAAATTTCCCGCGGCGCCCGCCAAACCCCTTGAGTATGCCGCAAATGACAGGAATCGTGATAAGTAACTTTAGCCGGAACCGGCTTCAGCTTCCCTTCCAAACCCAGTTCGAGGATTAATCCGTGAATTTCTCTATATTTACTCGCGAATTCTTCGTATAAATCAACCGAGTCGATGATTTGCTTATACTCGTGAGCGAAACTCCCCCCGCAAGTGGCGTCGGCGGATACTATATAGTCCACTCCCGCTTCAAGGAAAACCTCGACATTCCTGCGAGCCAGCCTCTGCGCCGCTTCCATTTCGCCGTTGTTGAAAGCCGGGGCTCCGCAACATACCTGCCCTTTGGGAATCACCACTTCGCATCCCAATGCGCTTAAAACCTCAATCGCCGCAATCCCAATTTCGCTCAAGAAGAAATTGCTGACGCACCCCACAAAATATCCCACTCGGTATTTCTTCTCACCCTTGGCGGGAACGACATTCGGCAGTTCATCCAGTAGAAACCTATCCGCCAACTTCGGCCGGAAAACCCCCTCCCGCGAATGCATCCCCGGAATAATTCTCTGAGCCATCTGCCCCACAGCCATCAAGCGGGGCAGCGTTTTGTCTTTGGAGATAACTCGCAGCGCCTCCCCTTTTACTCCGGAACCGATAGAACGGGAAAAATATTCCCTCGCCTTAATCCATATCTTACTGGTGCTGACACCAGAAGGACAGGTGGTTTCGCAGGCGTAGCATAACAAACATCTATCGAAAATCCCCCGCCCGACTTTACTGGAGTCGATTTCACCTTCAGCGATTGCCTTTAATATATGAATCCGACCCCGGGCAGAAAGCGAATCATCCCCCGTCAAATTATAGACCGGGCAAACGCTGTGGCAAGTCCCGCAGGCGGAACATCGGTTGAGCTCGTCGAGAATCTCACTATCGAAAATCTTGTTCTTAAGCGCCGCTTTCCCCATTATAATGACAAATGATGAATAACAAAATGGTACTTGATACTTGATACTCTAAAATATCATCGCAAGTCCTTGACTTGAAGCTGGGTTGACACACGATTCATCCATTCGTTTTTTTCGATTCCGAAGACCATATCGATGGGGCGTTGATCGTAAGTGATTCGGTTAAATCTGTCCGCCATATTGAAGCCGATTACATCGAATTCGGCTCCGTTCTGCCTGACAGTGAAGCGAAGGTGCTGCCCCTGCACTCCCACCAGCCTGGGATAGATGACATATAAACAATGGGACAGGAACAGCGGCTTTTGATTTTTAGGTCCATAAGGTTGGAAATACTCCAAATATCGCATTAGTTCCGGGGTTATTTGGTCGAGTGAAATTACCGCATCGATATTGATTTTCGGCACCAAGTCGTCTTCTTTTATCATTTCAGAAGCGACTGCCTTGAATTGAGTAGAAAATGCGGGGATTTTGTCTTCTTTTATGGTCAATCCCGCGGCATACTTATGCCCCCCAAATTGAACTAAAAGGTCGGAACACTCTTTCAGCGCGCTGTAGATATCGAATCCTGGAATCGATCGAGCAGAACCCTTCCCTATACCACCCTCAATGGTAATCATAATTGTCGGGCGGTAATACTGTTCGATTATTCTTGAAGCCACAATCCCGATGACACCGGGATGCCAGTTGTGTTCTGCCAGGATAATGGCTCTGTCATTGACTGGGTCATATTCCCTTGAGATTTTTTCTCGCGCTTCGGTTAATGTTTTGTTGTCAATGGATTTGCGGCGGCGATTCTCCTCCTCCAGCATCCTGGCGATTCGATGAGCTTCCTTGGTATCCCGGGTGGTCATCAGTTCCACGGCGATACTGGCGTTGCCCAGCCGCCCCACCGCGTTCAACCGGGGCGCTAAGCCGAATACGATATGTCCCACATTGATATTGGCGCCCTTCAAACCGGCGATTTCAATCAAGGACGATATCCCCACACTCCCTTTATAGTTAATTCCACCCAAGCCTTTCTTGACTAAAACTCGGTTTTCGTCGACTAAGGGAACAATATCCGCCGCAGAACCCAGCGCCGCCAGCTCAATATACTGTTCGTGGATGTATGAATCGAGCCCCCAACTCGCACTGATCCCCTGCGCCAATTTATAAGCGACGCCCACACCCGCCAATTCGCTAAAAGGATAACGGCAGTCGACTTGCTTGGGGTCAAGTACAGCTAAAGCCGGTGGAAGTGTTTCCCCCGGCTCGTGATGGTCGGAAATTATGGTGTCGATACCCGCTGAACGAGCGGTTTCCACCTCATTGATCGAAGTGATCCCGCAATCCACGGAAATTATCAAATCAGCCTTCCAATTGATGGCTTCGGTGATGCCGACTTGAGAAATCCCATAGCCTTCCGATTGGCGATTCGGTATGTAATACCTGACCGTCCCCCCCATATCCTTCAGATAAAGGTAGAGCATAGAAACAGATGTGATGCCGTCGACATCATAATCGCCGTATATGAATATCCGTTGTTTCTCAGATAAAGCCTTGATAGTCCGCTCAACCGCCTTATCCATATCCTTCATTAAGAATGGGTCATGCAGTTGACATAACTCCGGCTCGAAAAATTCCTTGATGCGTTGAGGGGTGGAAATCCCACGGTTGAGCAGAATGCGGGCGATGACATCTGGTATCTGCAGTTCTCCGGTTATTATTTCAAGTTTTTCCGGGTCTACCTCTTCATGCAACTCCCAATGTAGATTCATTGAACTTTTTTATTTTAATTGACATAATAAATTCCGAATGTAATGATTAACCCAAAAATGCACCTTCCTATAAACCCGACTACTTATCACAAAAAACGAACTCGCAATAAAACCGTACACCAATTACCAGATCTAGCTATCATACTTTCATACTTTCATAATTTCAAACTTTCATACTTTCATCCTTTCACACTTCCATCTAAATTGATCGACAAAC
>JABMRZ010000524.1 GCA_013202315.1 Candidatus Tariuqbacter arcticus
GCGAAAGCGGGAATTCATTGTTGTTATTGTTCATGCAAATAATAACATCGGAAATGCTTTTCAAGCATAGCTATAGTTACGAGTTGCGGGTTGATGGCGGGTTAAGAACCCGCTACAATGCAAAATTTAAAATGAAGAATTAAAAATGAAATTTAGATTATTACGGATAAATTATACTGTCTTCATCATCGTCTTATAATGGAGGATCAGCGTTAGTCGAATTGCTATGATGATTTCACTCCCCGTAAAGCGAATCCTACTCTGGCTGCAAGCCGCGCTTTGGACGGCGATTATCTACCTCACTCTGCCGTATGCTCCGATTTGGCGGGATTGGCTCACCGAAAAACTCACCGGATATTTCATCCCCATCACTGTTATCGTCCTGTTAGTTTTAGTTCTGGTCATCACCATAGTCAGGATGGTGCGAAGGCGTTCCACGCTTCAGGATTACATCTTTCTCGCTCTATTGATAGCGGCGTATTATTATTCCCTTTCCAGGATAGAAATTCTCATCGAACAGGTCCACTTTTTGGAATACGGGCTGCTGGCGTATCTGATTATCAGGGCGATTCGTTTCGACCGTCAAGACTCCGGCGGATATTGGACAGCCGGGCTGCTGGTGGCTGTGATTGGGATTGGTGATGAATTCATTCAGGGATTATTGGCGAACCGGGTGGGGGAGCTGCATGATGTCTACCTCAATGCGTTGTCAGGGTTGTTGGCGCTGTGCTGGTTTAGGATATGCCTCAAGCCCTATGAAACGAAGTCGGACTCGGTGGCGACTTCACGGGTGACGCTGCCGTTGGTGGGGTTAATCGTTCTCTTTATTGGGGTTTTCAATTCGCGGTTAAGCGAATTCGGCTATTATGTTGAGGACCCTGAAATAGGCTCCTTCTATTCCCGCCTTCCCCCGGATAAATTGGGAAAAGAGTTCCCCGGCTGTGAATTTTTCGCTTCGGAAATCCTGCCGAAGCTGAGTGAAGATAATTACAGCGGATTGCTCCATACGCTGGAGAATCCTTTGCACGGCGAAGTCATGGTTCACATCTTCCGCCGGTGGAAACGGCTGAACCGTGATAAGGACTATTATGTCGCCCATCGGGAAAATCAGATATTGGAAAAGTACTTCAAACCCTACATTCAGGGCACGAAATTCCATTGGACTCCGGAACTGAAGCGGCAGGTCGAAGATTCAGCGGCGCCGCGGTTTGACGAATATTACCTCAGCCCGGTCAGCGCACATATTATCACTTCATTTTCGGAAAGGGAGCAGTGGATTGTTGTCTGGATAATCGAAGGGTTGATATTGGCCGGATTTTTCTTCGTAGTCCGCAGGTGGAGGAAGATAGAAGTCCTCGGAAGGGGAAAGAGGAATTGTCTAAAATGATTCTGTTTGACTATAGTGAAACAAAAAAAAGAGAATAATAAAAAGAGAGAAAATGAATTTATAAAACGATTTTTTCTTGATTATGTCTTTTTTTTTAGATAAATTAATTGTATAGTGGCAAGTAATAAGGATTATATATGAGTCTGACCATATCTCTTAGGGTTCCAGATGGAATTGTATTGGCTGCGGACAGTCTTTCCACACAGCGCAGCGCATTGCAGCTTATGGCGGAATTTCATGCAAAATGCCCTAAGTGTGAAACAGAATTCCCTATTAAGGATTTACCTTTACCAGCTGTTCATGTCCCGAGTTCAACTGGCTCTTTCGCTCAGAAAGTAACTTCTTTGAAAACAAAGGATAACAAACATTCGCTGGGAATTGCCACTTTTGGAATGGGCGTTATCACAGGAAAAACCATATATTATCATTTGAGAATGCTCAATCAAATTGAACTATTTGAGAATTTAGCTCATGCCTCTGAAAAAATCTCTGAGCATCTCCTTGCGCAACTGAAAATCCAATTTGGCGATTTATCAAAATATCCGGATGATTCTTATCCGTTAGGTTTCCAATTAGTAGGATATGAAGATGAGATAGGAAAAACTATTCAAATATACATCGGCAAAGAAATTAAACGCGAAATCAGAGATACAATTGGCTGCACTATTGGTGGTCAAGGATTATTGGTAAAGAAGATGTGGGAGCTTAAAAATCAAGCACCGGAATATCAATTGACTTATGAAAGTCTATCACTTCAGGATGCCTGCGATCTTGCGGAATATTTTATAAGAGCAACAGCAGACTTCCAGCGATTTTCAAACATGATGCCCGATGTTGGAGGGGCTGTCGATATTGCTTTAATAACAAAGTATTCCGGTTTCAAATGGATAAAATGCAAGGAACTCACCAAGATACTTGAAGCAGATAAGGGGGCATAATGGAAAAATATCAACAAAATACCGTGTTTCCGTTGGATACATCTTCAGTGGAAGTGAAAAACGCTCGGCTGGTTTACTTTCCACTGCAAACGGAATATTCTGCCTTTGACCTGAATCCTGCAACTCATTCAGGCACAGATCCAAATGAGCAGCCAAGCATACTTGACAGACATATCGAAAAATATCACGATGCCTGGAAGGAACTGGCGGATTTATGATGAGATACCTCACCCGTCAGGAAATCATTGAAATCAACCGGAGAATGACCCTCGAATTTGGGGGTCATTTTTCTTTTTCCAATAACAACATACAGAATCTAAATTCGTTTGAATATGTCTTGGAAGCGCCAAAGCTTGTACTATTCAAAGCTGAAGCTTACCCCGCGATTTTTCAAAAGGCTGCCGTTTATTGCTTCTTTATCATCAAAGATCATATCTTCAACGATGGGAATAAAAGAACGGGAATAGAATCCGCATTTTTATTTCTTGAATATAACGGATATGCAACAAAAGAATCACTCACGAAAGAAAGAATAATAAATCTGGCATTATCGGTTGAAGACGGGAAATTAGTTGTTGATGAAATCGCTGTCTTCTTATCTCAACATTTTGAAAAACCTAATTGAAAAGAACCTTTAAATTCAAATGCAATAACCCCGGCGAAGTCCTATCCTGGTCATTTTACGACTTCGCCAACAGCGCCTTCGCCACTTCCATATTGGCGGTAATCTTCAACCAATATTTCGCCGAAGTGGTAGCGTTTGGGCCGGAAGGGACGCTGTGGAATATATTCGGGGCGGAGTTGCGCATTCCCGGCGCATCATTGTTCCATTATGCTTTCGTGATTTCAATGGCGATGGTGGCGCTGTCAGCTCCGATTTTGGGAGCGGCGGCGGATTATTCCCGGAGTAAGAAGCGGTATCTGGTTACAATGTGCCTTATCGGCTGTATGGCGACGGGTTTCCTCTATTTCGTGCGGGCGGGGGATTACATCGGAGGGGCGCTGCTGTTCATCATCGCCAATTTCGCCTTCGCCGGAGGCAATGTTTTCTATAACGGGCTGCTGTTGGATATTTCCCATCCCGACGATATGGGGAAAATTTCCGGCATCGGCTGGGGGATAGGCTACCTGGGAGGGGGACTGTGCCTGTTGTTGACCTTGATAATGCTGCAAAACCCGGCGCTCTTAGGACTTAGCGAGGTCGAAGTCTATCACACTTTCCCGGTGGTGGCGATATGGTGGCTGGTCTTCACCATACCGTTGATTCTCTGGGTGAAGGAACGCCGTCTCATTGAAAAGCCGCCGAGGGTCAACTTCATGCGGGTCGGTTTCCGGCGGGTCAAAAAGACATTCCGGGAAATCAAGCGCTACCGGCAGTTGGTGAGGTTCCTCATAGCTTACCTGCTGTTCAACGACGGGATAGAAACGACCATCATCACCGCTTCCATCTTCGGGGCGGAAGTTATCGGGCTCGATCCGGCGCAGCTTATCGTCTTCTTCCTGGTGGTGCAGGGGACGGCTTTCATCGGCTCGATGGTTTTCGGATATTTAGTCGATTGGTGGGGGAACAAGAAGGCGCTGATGCTTTCAATAGTAGTATGGTCGGTGGTGATTTTGTGGGCCAGGTTCATCGGATTTTTAGGGGCGCCGGCGAAGGAATTTTACCTGCTGGGAATCCTGACCGGGATGGTGTTGGGCGGCAGTCAATCGGCGGCGAGGTCGTTGCTGGGTTCGTTCACTCCGCCGGATAAGGGGGCGGAATTCTTCGGCTTCTTCGCTCTATGCGGCAAATTCGCCGCTATTTTGGGGCCTTTGATATACGGCACGGTTGTGGTGATTACCGGGAACTTGCAGTCGGGGATATTAGTTCTATTAGCGCTGTTCATCGCCGGAGGGGCGGTGCTGTATTTCGTGGACGAGAAGGAAGGGATGAAGGCGGTAATTTGATATTTGATATTAGATATGGTGATTGGTTATTTGTCATTTGTCATTGGGAAAACAGGATAAACCCTGGAGGGTATTATGAAGTATTTAAAAATATTAATATTAGTCATTTTACTGTCCCTCCCCGCTGCCGCTCAGTTTCCGCCGGACACGCTGTGGACGAATACTTACACTTACGGCTACCAGTCCTTCGGTTATTCGGTCGAACAGACGACCGACAGCGGATTCATCGCCTGCGGCATGACTACTGTTGGATTCATTCAACATCCCTATTTGGTAAAAACCGATGCAAACGGAAACTCTATATGGGAACGCATCTATCCGGCCAATGCTGGCGCGGGATTATATGAA
>JABMRZ010000525.1 GCA_013202315.1 Candidatus Tariuqbacter arcticus
CTTATAATCGGGACGGCGCCACCAAGCATTAGAATAGGGTATGGATTCCCGCTAAAAGCATGCGTGAATGACAGCCTACCAACCCCTAAACCCTAAACCCTAAATCCTTCTTAAAAGGTAAATGTAATATTATCAATTTGCTGAACAGACTGGATAACCGAAAAATCATATAATATTTGGTGAATTTAAATGAAATTTGAATCGCTGGAGCAATTGAAAGACTTCTGCGCGTATGTCGAAAATCATACCGGACTCTATGCGATAGACTTCCTGGGTTATCCCTGGTATTTGGTGGCGAAAGAGGCGTTGAATAATGATATAAGTCAGTCAACCGCCGCAAATTTTTCCCCGGCGCATAGAACGGCTCGTCAGGCGGATTTCAATTCCAAGTTATCCCTCCTCAATCGAACCTACGATTACGCCTTTCATACAAAAGCAAAAATGCGCCGCAAAGATAAAAATGAAATAGAAAACTACTTGTTTTCAGATATATTCAACTACCTCCGGGAACGGGGAAAGAGTTTCATAATATTTGAAGAGGCTTCCGGTGAGGATTTTGATTTGAAATACCTGAACGCCGGCTTTTCAGATGTAACTATACCATTCGAATATCTTATATCGGCTTTCAAATCTTCTCTCAATCCCGCGACGGAACAGGCGGTTCTTCAATACAGGCAGTTAGTGGAGGCTGTTTTCAAGGATGTCAAAGTCATACCCCAATTCGCCGAATTGGCGCTTTTATTGAAGCGGAAATACATCGAAATGACAGGCTTCGTTCCCCAGATTATTCTGAAGACGAACATATTATCCCGGATGAATGTAAAGGCGATCTTCGGAGGAATGGGCACGCATTTGACCGCCGGACTGAATAATCCTTACGCATTGGTAGAAGTGGGGCACGGCTATCCCGGCGCTTTTCAACCCAATCCTCCGCCGCCGAAACCGCCGCTCCGGGAATATCAAAGACTTCACTTTAACCTTGACCATCTATATATGTTGACGCCATCGCCCTCCGGGGAAATACATAAAGGGGAAGTGATTTGCTTAGAGAAGAACCGGTTCAATTATGGTATGCCTGAAATCAGGGGTTATCAACCTTCAAAAGAAAAATTAGATTCCCTGAAAGAAAAATATAATCTGTTCAACCGTCAAGTCATTTTTATCGCTACAAACGGATTTATCGACTTTGACCTCTTTGTAAAATTGATTAATTCCATTCAAGTTAATTTCCCCCAAGCTAAAATTCTCCTTCGTCCCCACCCCCAATATGAGGATTCAACTCAGCACCGCTATTCCGGCGATTCCATAGCGCTGGTAAAAACCGAAAATAAATATGATTTACTGTCTCTCGCAGACATTGTGCTGTCGGTCCCGAGCTCAATCTTGGTTGAAGCTTTAATGTTCACCGATAATATCATTGCATTTACCGACGACAATTATCGCTCCGCTGAAAGCCGGGATCTGTTAAAAAAGCGATATCCGTTCGCTTCTGTAATACCAATTGAAAATACCATCGAATTAATTGAAAAGATTGGATGCTTCTCAGCCCATCCAAGTAAAAAACTGCCCCACCAGCATCCGGTTGATTACAAAACCGAATTAGACAAACTTTTCACTCGAATCGAAGGGGAATCAACTCGGACTTTGGAAGCGGCGGGCGAAAATGAAGTCGAAATCCTGATTGACAGCGGCTTGAACCCTGAAATCATTAACCTTAAGGGCGAACAATTATTCCAATCGGGAGATATCGACGGCGCGCTTAAAGCCTTTACGGAAGCTGCCGCCCTTAAACCGGAATGCGCCAGCGCGTATAATAACATCGGCGTGGTCCATTGGAATCGGGGAAATACTGAAGAAGCGATGATATGGTTTGAAAACGCATACAAAATAAATCCCGCCGACAAAAATACGGTGATGAATTACGCGGGAGCCTGCGCTGCACAGAAAAAGTTCGACTTGGTAAAAGACATACTTGAAGACTTCGCAAAGAGATTCCCGGAGGACTATGAAATCCAAACAACCCTCAAGAGTGTTATGTAAAAACTAACCAAAAATATTTGAAATCTGCCTTATCATTACTTCATTACTTCATTTACTGTGAATCTTAAATCTCATCACTCATCATTCATCACTTAATCAACATAACTTTCCTCGCTTGACTGGGGATACTCTCACTTTCCAGCGCAATCAAATAAACCCCGCTGGAACACATCCCAGCATCCCACCTAAATTGGTGCTGACCAGGGGACATCTGCTTATCGATCAACGTCGCCACACACTGCCCCAGCCCATTATACACTACCACCCTCACCGGCAACGCTCGGTCTAAGGTGAA
>JABMRZ010000526.1 GCA_013202315.1 Candidatus Tariuqbacter arcticus
CTTGACACTTGGCACTTGATACTTGGCACTTGACACTTGATGCTTATTCCGCCGACCTGCTGAACATCACAATCTCCGGATCAGAACATATACCTGTTCCCACAACCATAGCTTCAATCTCACACGCGACTATCATTGTGAACGGATCGATGAAAACCCCCGGATAGGGTGGATTGCAGTAGATATTCGTCACTTCTTCCGCGCGCATAAATAGGATCGCTTCTCCATCATCCTGATTGAAATTGGGGAGCTGGTAATTGATGCTGTCGGGCGGGTTGGGACCGGTATACATCTCAAACCGACAAATATCCATCTGAATCCAATTGTAAGGTAAAGGAAGACTCGCCGCTATCACTGAATCGGCGAAGAAATACAGACCCAAGTCATTGCTGAACAAGATAAATGCGTTGTTGATTCGATTATTAAGACCATCCCTCAAAGTGGTTCTGACCCGCATTACGCACACATCGTAAGGGTTGGTGAATGCATATGAAAATGGTGTAACATCAAGATACAGCTGCCCTTCATACAGCGGTAAAACTACCTCTTCCTCAATATCTTCGATTGTATCCCCCTGACTTTCGCATCTGGCTATTATGTCCAGCATATTGAAGGTATATTCGCTGTTGTAATAGATATGACCATACGCTACACCGGAGCTGTCGGTTATGACATCGAGCGCAGGATAAGCCGAATTCGGATTATACCATTGCGTCCAAAGCGAAGAATCTTCCGGTCCGAGTGAAAAGGTTACTTCGACCCCTTCAAGACCAATTCCGTTTTCATCCAGCACTAAAGCGGAAGTTTCAAATTTCAAATTAGCGCCGAAGGGATTTGGTTCGGCTACATAGGGTTCACCCGAAACATTGATGATTATCGCCGCCGGGGGACCTAATATTGTTATATTCAAATTCTGTGATATAATCGGCTCGTTTTGCGAGGGCCAGTCCCGCCAGGTAGTGGCTCTGACCTGAGCATTACCGGGTTCTGTGCCCGAATTCATTACCGCAATCGCTTCGCCTTCATAGATGAAAGAAGAGTCGATACTTAGACCGTTGTCGAAAGCGGTTCCTTCCGGGATCGAAGACATAAGCTCGAAAACAACCATAATATTATCCTGCACCGGATTTCCATAATTATCGAAAACTTCCGCGGTTAAAAAGGCGGATTCCTGACCGCCAAGCCCTTGTACTGAAATTTGATCAACATCCGATGACAAATCGATCGAATAGGGCAGATCAGGATATATAATGACGCCGAAAAATAAAGTATCAGCAATGCTGGGAGTAGAGGCTGAAACGACAGCCGTGCCCGATTCAAGCTGGGGGGATAAATACGCCGCCGCATAACCCAAATTATCGGTTAAACTTAGTGATGTTATCATACCCAGGGTAGCAGACCAAGACACTTGCTGATTGGGCACACCATGCCCGACCGCATCAAGAACCGCCACCGTGATAGCAGCCGGTGGTCCATCAACTATAAGATTCGGGGGGTAGATGCAGACTAAAACAATGTCGGTGGGTGAGCCGGGGAAGAAAGGTATCGACAGCTCATTTGAAATCACCCCCCCGCTTTCCGCGGTTATGAACGCGGTATCCAAGCTCACTGCGCTTACGAACTTCGCAATCGCAATACCGCCACTTTGAACCACCGTATCGGATGGAATCAAAGTCCCCAGGGTGGTGTAAAAATGAACTGCAGTGCCCGCCGGAGCGTAATCCCCGCCTTCGAGGAATACCCGGGCGGTCACGGTAGTCGTATCGATACCGTTCCCCACCATCCCCGCTGAACCCGGCGATGTCAGCGTAATATGGTCGATGATTGGCGGAGGCAAAACAGTTATATACAGAGTGTCTGCAGCCCCTAAAGGCTCATAACTGGCGACAACCCTCGCCGAATCGGGATAGGTGTAATATGCCGGTCCTAAATCATCGAAAATAGTCAATGCCGTTCCGGTAGAATCGGTGACCTTGGGTGATTCGATTATAAACCAAACAGGATAAACGCTGAAAAGAATCGTATCACCAATAATCGGCTGATTGTCAGCGTCGCGCAGGATTGCCCCAATAGTGGCATAGTCCGCAACTCCTGCAGTTAAGACATTCCTATCGGAATAAATGAAAAGTGAAACGATTGGCGGAGGCATGATGGTTATATACAGAGTGTCAGCTAATCCCAAAAGCTCATAATTTGCTATTATCATCGCCGAATCGGGATAGGTATAGTATTCCAACCCGGCGTCGTCGAGTGTTGTCATCGCCGTTCCGGTGGAATCGGTGATTTTCAGTGATTCGATTAACAGCCAATCCGGGTCGGCGCTGAAATGTATTGTATCGCCAACAATCGGTTGTCCGTTCACATCACGCAGGATCGCTCCGATATTTGCCGAGTCGGCATCCCCCGCTGTTAAAGTAGCCTTGTCGCTATATATAATAATTACGCTATTATCCAAAACAACATTTACAAAGAGATAACCCTCAACCACTTCGGCGCCGTCGCTCACCTGTATATTGAGGGCGTAATTCCCGGTATCGCCGGGAGCCTGCCAGGTAACGGTCGACATAGTATCACCATTCGGAAAGGAACCGAATTGACAGTTCCATTCGTAAGTCAGCGGATCGCCGTCTTCATCCGCCGCTTCGCAGGAAATGACGCTGGTCCCATCCGGGGTAATTTGCGAAGGATTAGCGGTTATATTCAGGATTTCAGGCGGGTTGTTCTGCGGGCTGGTCGGTTCTTCGTCTTCTTCACAGCCCATCATAATCACCAGTGAAAAAATCACCAGCCCCCAAAGCGCACGCTTGGACATTGGTGTTCCTCCTCTTTTAAATTCTGAATTCTGAATACTGAATACTGAAAATAATGGTTATTCGCTGTGTTGTTGGTTCAATGCAAATTATATCGGGGTTCAAAGGGTTTGTTGCCGAAATCGTATTTAAGAATGTTTCTGGTATTCAAAACTTCATTATGGATTTCGACTGTAGGGGTTTGATTTATCAAACCCCTTGACAATCAATTCCTTGCGAAAGGGCTTGATGAATCAAGCCC
>JABMRZ010000527.1 GCA_013202315.1 Candidatus Tariuqbacter arcticus
ACAGGGGAATACGTAGGAACGCAGAGCTGCGTGCCCTACAATGCGTTTCACTTGGCAGTTCGTAAGCTAATAAGTATTATAAAATTATAAGATCTTCTTCCAGAAAAAACACGAATATCAGAATTTAGGTACTAACCCGGAAGAGCCGGAATTAAAAATTAAGAATTTAAAATGCAAAATTATTGATTTGAAAACCGATTTTCCCTATATACTTAAGGAAGGCATAATTATTGCACTTTATTACTTACCCAGTACCATTAAAGGATAAACCTCTGAGTCAGATAATGAAGACTACTATAGTAATAACCGCATTAGTTCTTATTTTTTTGGCGATATCTCCGCATTCTAATAATTGCATCGCCGGATGGCAGGGATTACCGCCGATAAGTGTTCCTCGAGCGGGAATCGCCGCCGCAGCGCTAGATGGTGAAATCTACGCCATCGGCGGCGGTCAGGGACCGGGATTCACCTATGATCTGGTCGAGAGATACAACCCCGTTCTCGAACAATGGACTACAATCACCCCTTTGAATCACGCCCGCGCCTTCGCCGCCGCCGCATCCGCCAACGGCAGGATTTTCGTCTTCGGAGGGAGATTAGATCCCAGCACCCCTATTGGAACGGTGGAAATGTACGACCCGGAACTCGAAACCTGGGAAGATGTGGCTGAACTCACCGTGCCGCGGGAAGGCTTGGCGGCGGTCTATTTTCAGGATGAAATCTGGGTCATCGGAGGCCACTCCGCAACCGCTGGGTATTCCGGAGATGTCGATGCGTTCGACCCGGCGAACCTCACCTTCTCCCAGCCCTATCCTTCCATAAATCCTATGAGAGCCGGGCATGCCGCCGCCGCCAGTGAGGATGAAATCCGAATATTGGGGGGAGTCTACTTCGGCCTGCTAAACCTCAACACGACCTGGAATGATTCCATCTGGGTGAACGAAACCCCTCTAACTATCCCCAGAAGAAGCTTGGGAGCGGTGATTCTGGGGGACAGCCTGATTGCCTTCGGCGGAGACAACGGTGAAAACCCCTTGAACACCGCTGAATGTTTCAGGTTCTCTACCAGCGAGTGGACCCCTTTTGATTCAATGTTGTTCCACCGCCAAGCGCCGGGTGTAACCACCTTTAACGGCGAAATCTACGCCATTGGAGGCTACGGCGTTACCACCTGCGATTATGGATACCTGAGTTCAATGGAAAAATACACCTCACCTCTCGTGCCCGTCGATGATCGAGCCCGAAACATCATCCAACCAGTCCAATTCCGATTGACCTGTTATCCAAATCCTTTCAATTCACGGGTTACTATAGGCGTGGAAATACCGCCGGGCATCGCCGAACCTATTGACATCTCCGTGAATAATATCATCGGTCAAACAGTATTCAGTTATTCTTATGGTCTTATTGGTCCAGGCGCCCATACCTTCAACTGGAATGGAACCAGTCAGGAGGGTGTTTCACTGCCTTCCGGAATTTATTGGGTGTCAATTAATGGAGGGTCAGGGGGAAATATTCACCCGATTGTATTAATTAAATAATGATGAGGGTAACGACTTGATGAAAACAATCGGACGATTCTTCATCGCCAGCCTATTATTATGTATTCTGGAAACGGGAGGTGAAATCTGTAATTCCGCCGCAGCTTCCGAACGGCTTATATTCGCCAATTTGGAATCCCTATATAACGCCCACCGCTTCAGCGAATTGGAAGATTACGCCTTAAGCCTGCTCGAAAATCCCGAAACCCTATACCCGGATGAATTGATTGCCGTCCACAGCTATCTTGGTTTTACTTATGTTATTCTGCGCCGGGAACAGGAAGCCAAGTATCATTTCGTTCAATGGTTAATGCTGGAACCCAAAGCTTATTTGGACCCCGTCTTAATCCCCCCCAATATCATCCGCGTCTTTGAATTAGCCAAGGACAGTCTGCGAAACCGGCGAAGTGTAGTTCAAACCGATAAACAAGGTTATGACCGCTGGCCCTTTATGAAGTCGGCGCTATGGAGGTCGATGGTCATTCCCGGATGGGGACATTACCATTGCGGTCAAAAACAGAAAGGCATTATATTTTTCACCGCAGAAATGCTCCTGCTCGGAGGCTTTTTCATTAGCAATGACGAATACAGCCGTGCCAAGGATGATTACTACAATGAGACTAATTTCAATAATATGAGCCGACTCTACGACGAATATAACCGTTGGAATCGCATCCGATGGAGCGCCGCCGCGGCTGGTCTACTGTTATACATCGGAGTGCAATATGATATCTTCCAATACAAAATCCACTCCCCCGCTGAGGAAGTATCGCTGATTATCAAGCCTTCGTTAATGCGAAATCCTTCCTCTCGCTCCGAAAATATCCCCGCTATAACCCTCCTCATCCTAAAATAGCGTGTATATAAGGTATACATTCATTGTGCTTATAATACACGGTTCTACCCGCCATAATAGTCTGCAGGATTAGTGAGCATCGATACTCCCGGTCTATTTAAAGCGTATATGGTCTTCTGCAGACGCGCAGATGGCTTGGCATTTTGTTTGCTCTTAATACTCACAGATGTCATTAACATCGACTTGTCAACAAAATTCCGGAGATTATACAACTGAAGTCAGCCGTATGAATATCTACTGTAAGGGTCTCGACCGATGTTCTCGAAATGGATGCGATACTTGGGGACAAGATCCGTAATCAGATAAATCGGATGTCGAGACCCTTAAAACCTATACTATTTATCTGAACATCACCGCAGAGGTCAGGGCTCAGAGACCTTCCGGAGGGGGAAGGTTTCATGAGCCCTGATTCTTTTCAAACCCCCAACAGCCGCTGGTAATCCCCTCATTTCCCACTATACTCCCGGTTCATCCTTGACATTCCCAGTTAATTTCGCTATTATTAAACCAACAATTCACTTTAAGAAATCCTTTGATCATTGCATACATTCACTCCCTACGAAAAAGATTTAATAAATGGCGGCTTCCGCCTGATCGCCGGCGTTGATGAAGCCGGCAGAGGCCCCATCGCTGGTCCAGTCGTTGCCGCGGCGGTTATTTTCCTCCCAGGAATCGATATTCCCGGCGTGAACGATTCAAAATCGCTGAAGCCCACAAAACGGGAAGAATTGGCTGATGAAATCAAATCGCAGGCGTTGAGTTGGGCAGTCGGCGTTGCTTCGACATCCGAAATCGACTGCTGGAACATCCTCAATGCCGCCCATTTAGCTATGAAAAGAGCCGTCTCCTCGCTCAAGCCGGAACCCGCCCTATGCTTAGTGGACGGCTATCCCATTCCTGCTTGGGAACAACTTCACCGGGGGATAATCAAAGGCGACTGCATTTGCTTTACCATCGCCGCCGCTTCCATCATCGCCAAGGTTCACCGCGATGAAATGATGCTTGAATTGCACCGCCAATATCCCCAATACGGCTTCGACCGGCACAAAGGCTACCCCACAAAAATGCACCGCCGGATGATTGAAATTTATGGACCTTCACCGGTTCACAGGATGACTTTCAAACTGTTGCCGGATGAGAAACCCTCATAGAGGGTCTCTTTCGCGAACCCTCTCACAACTTAGTATGAAAATATAGCA
>JABMRZ010000045.1 GCA_013202315.1 Candidatus Tariuqbacter arcticus
GCGGAGAGTCGACTGCACGCTTAAGATTCCTGACAAGCCGGGATGACGAGTTGAGGAAGATCGGAAATTATTCTTAAACATGGGTATAAATAAGTGTAACCATACAAAACAGGGAGAAACAGCAAGAAAAAAGCCCCGAATCGCTTCGGGGCTTTGTTTTGTTCATCAGAGGAAAGTATTTTACTTCACCAGCAGCATTTTCCTGGTCTGGGTGAAGTTATCCACCTTGATAGTGTAGAAATAGATACCGCTCGATAGCTGTCCGGCGTCGAAATGGACAGCATGCCAACCCGCATCCTTCCAACCGTCTTCCAATACCGCCACCTGCCGTCCCAGGGTGTTGAACACAGTCAGGGTAACTCTGCCGGCATCCGGAAGGGCGTAGCTGATTTCTGTTGTGGGATTGAAGGGATTCGGCTTCGCTTGGGCGAGCTCGTAATTCAGCGGCATTTCATCGAGACTTGACACCGGCATTTGTCCTTCTTCCCAGCCGATAAGCGTCCATCCATCATCACCTTCGGGATCCATTCCGGATTTAGTGAGTCCGAAGCTGTCCTCATCCCAAATATCATTGGCGTCATAGTCGCCGACATAGGCGGTGTAGGTGTAATCACCGGCTGGCGCTCTGGAAGGAACATACTGGGTCATATCACGCAATATCGATGCGCCGGGGCCAAGGTTGATATTATTCCTTTGGAGCAGGGGCCCATACTGAGAGCCGCTGGGCATAGTTGCCATGACCCAGAAGTCGAAGATGGTGGGTTCGTTCCCGGTATTTTCAATGTCGAGGTCGTAACTGAAATTACCGCCGGCGGCGGGGATGACGATAGGCGGATTTTCCGGGGTCAGTGTGACTTCAATGGTGGTCGGAATTGGACCTCTAAGCGGCTCAATAGTCGTATATTTAATCGCACGCCCAGCTTGCACAGCCGGGGCGGCGGGATGATAAGCATTCCAATAAGCGTATTCCAGACCGTCCGAATGGTCGTGATTTTCGATTCCGGCGGTAAAGTAATCATTGTCCGCGCCGGGGCCACAAACGATAGTCACATACTGATACTGAACCACAATCTCACCATCACCGGTGGGGGTGGGATAATGAGCGGGGTCGTAAAGAATAATTTGGAAGGTCTCTCCGCCCCCGCTCTGGTGAGCGACTCCGCTATATTCTACGATGAAGCGGTGATTATCCTCGTCATAGTATTGGTAGACGCCGCCGCTTCCCATCACCAGGTTATCCCAAAAAGCGCAAATCATCCCGGTATTGGCGCCTAAAACGGAAGGAATGCCGTAATTCCTGAAATCGTCATGGTATGATTCATCGCCGAAGGCGAGCCATCCATTTGAGCAGACGGTCAATTCATCGAAAGTAACGCCGTAGAAGGTGAAGTCGAAGGGTAGATCGGTGACGGTTGAAATATCCTGCTGATTGCTGTAATCCGGCAAATAAAGCTGTTCACCGTTCAACCCGCCGATGTGAGGGTTAATCTCTACCCACTCATATACCGGATGCCCGGAATAATACGCATCGGTATTGTCCACGCAATAATAACCATACTGATCCGGACCGAACGGGTCGGTGGTGCTTAACGATCCGATCACATTCCTGATGGGGATGTCCTGTATGAATCCATTCGTGCTGGTGAGATGGAGATTGAATACTATAATATGTCCGTAGGTCGCCCATTCATCGGCGGAGATGATAAAGGGGTCGGCAGAATTGTCGGCTTCAGCCCCGCTGTTAATGTCGCCGAAAGTCCCGATGCTGTCTATGATGGTAATTTGAGGATCATCGCTGCTTAAAACGGCTGAGACTCCGGTGAGATCCATCAAACCTATGTTCTCAATAGTAACGGTCAGGTCATCGGTGTCTCCGGGATTCAGTGTGCCGTTGGCGAATTCAGATCCCACCCAGATTGACTCGCCGGAATTAACCTCCACTTCAAAAGAAGAAACGAAACTCCCCTGATTTGAATTCACGGTCATAGTGAAGGGAATCATATAGCTTTGGTTGAAGTAGCTGGTTAATTCCACCACGAATTTACCGAAGCCATAAGCGGCGGCGCCGGGCGCGATGTTAGGATAATCCCGTTCGGCGGTGGTGATGGCAACATTTTCATCATCGGTGGTCAAAACCGCGGTTACGGCGGAAGCGGGTATGGCGGTTCCGTAATTCATCAATTCGATATCCAGTTCCAGGGTTTCCGAGGGATTCGCCATGCCGTCATCGTTACCCTGGGAGGCGCCGGTATTATCATCATCGATGGTCAGACTGTGGAATGAGGGATTGACATCGGATTCATATACCACAGCGCAGCTCAAATATGGGAAGTCGTTATGATAGGTAACGGTAACCAGCATTTCTCCTTCGGTGGGGACATTTATGGGGGCGGTGAAGACGCCGTTCTCATCGGTTGGTCCGCCGATATAGGTTTCAGTCCCTTTCCATAGAGTTACATATCTATCAGGCAGGGGATTGCCTTCATCGTCTTCCACGGTGAC
Source organism: Candidatus Tariuqbacter arcticus (assembly GCA_013202315.1). Lineage (GTDB taxonomy): Bacteria > Electryoneota > Tariuqbacteria > Tariuqbacterales > Tariuqbacteraceae > Tariuqbacter > Tariuqbacter arcticus. The sequence goes on from JABMRZ010000045.1 coordinate 2,503, forward strand.
GGTGAAGCTGGTCGCGCCTAAGGGAATGCTGTCCGGGTGAATCACGGTTGTATATTGGGGGATATCGGTCCATAAATCGGTTGTCGGGTCGCCCATCAGATTGTTCCAGTGGATGAAATCAGCCATATTTCCTATATCCATTTGGTAATTCATAAACAGTTCATATTTACCGCGGAAAGTTGCGGGGCCGATTTCATACAGAGCTTCATGATGTATACCGAACCATATTCCGCCGCACATAGTATTGTTGAAGCGAGTATGCGTTCCCATAGTGCAAGTACCCACCCCGGCGATACCTCCTTTGGGAACAGTGGGCGTTCCCGCTCTGAGCCACGCTTCCGACAAATCGGCGCCGTTGCCTCCGAAATCACCAGAGCCGCAAGTTAAAATCACCGCAAAAGGCAGTTTGCCGGGGTTATTCAAGCTGTATACTGTGCTAGTGCTGAAACTGTTGGTGTTAACATAGCCACGATGATTGAGGGCGCTGACTCCTTCGGTGCATTGATTTATCATAAAGGTGAGGATGGAACCGCCCATACTATACCATATAGTATCGACTTGAGTGAATCCTTCTTCCAGCCACCACTTGCGGATGTTCTGGCTAATTTGGATGGTGGAAAGCCCGCTGTAGGAACTTCCCGCCACCACGAAGCCTTTTTTATACCAATCGGTGTTTATCATTGTCGGATTACTTTCGTAATACAACACTTTGTTGACCGCAGTGGTTAAGGTAGTTGTATTGTCGACGCTGTATCGTCCAAGGGCAACATCGGCGAGATAATCGATTCCTTCAAGCTGGGTGTATTGGTGGTCTGTGGATCCTGAACCCCAATTATAGCAAGGGATATCCATCGTGCCAGCCGCATCGCCAATCAATATCACATGTTCCAGCGGGGGGTCGGCGGTGTCGTAAGCGGTTTGAATGATATTTTGGACGTTTGTAGTGGTAGTGTTGTTGGGGACGCTGACGGCGGTGGTGGCGTAGCCCCGGCGCTGTTTCCATTCAATCAAGGGTTCAAGGATAGAGGCGGTGTTGCCGACATTGGGATAGACGATTAACAGCGACCCTTTGACGACTGCGCCGTTGGGGTTCACCCAATCGTAGTTGGCGACAGTATTTCGATGGATATTATCGAAACTCATCACTCTCTTGTCGAAATGGCGGGTTTTTATATTGGTGGTGGGACCGTTATCGAATTCCAATTCCAGGTGCAGACCGGTTAAAACCTGAACCTCTCCCGTTGAGGCATTCACTCGAATCGGACTTATTCTGACAGGGATAATGCGGAGGTCGCGCATAATCGCCGGTTCGCCGAGGGTGACCCATTTATCGGGGAAAAGCTCGCCATCGTGATAATATTTATTATCGAAAACCCATTCATTCGAGTTAGACGGGTTGCCGTATTCGTATTCCTGATGAGGATAGGGTGAGATACCGGTGAAGGTTCGGTATTGGGGTTCGAAAGTTTTAACTCTGATTCGCGCCTGGTCGGGCACTGCGAAAAGCCTGGTGATTATTGGCACTTCTGGTGCGCCGATCGTTCCGCTCATACCTTCGCCATCAAGGGTGAATAAATCGTAGCCTTCAACTCCCTTTATTATTTCTTTTGCGTTCACTCCGGGGAAGATGAAGTCCATTTCAATCATTTGATCGTCGGAACGCTGGATGAATAATTCTACTTCATCCGCGGTCGGATCTCCGGTGAGTATATCGGAGAAGGCGTTTCCTGCGAGAAGAATCAACGCTAATATTAGCATTGAGGTCTTAGTTTTCATAGTCAGTTGCTCCAGCTTTAAAGTTGTCAGATGTAAAGTTTTAGTTTTATTGTAATATGCAAGAATTTGCAAAGATTTCACTCTAAGAATGCAAATATTTCATTTTAAGTGTCCTTCGATTTACACTACTGCTGTTGTGCAAAAATCAGACCTTAATCTGGTTATTAGGATTTAGGATTTAGGGTTTAGGGTTTAGGGGTCAGTGTGTTATCATTCCCGCGTGCTTTTAGCGAGAATCCATACCCAATTTTTATGCTAAGTTGTGCGCCACAGGCGCATGAGTGTTTACCCTGAAAATAGGGGTTAGGCGCTTACCGTTGCGACATCGACAAAAAATTGTCGATATCGCTATTTTCAAGATAAAAGCATGCGGGAATAACAGTCCCCTAACCCCTAACCCCAAACTCCTAAAACCTAAACCCTAAATCCTAAATCCTAAATACTAAACCCTAAATCCTAAATCCTAAATCCTAAAACATAAATCCTA
>JABMRZ010000528.1 GCA_013202315.1 Candidatus Tariuqbacter arcticus
ACGAAGTGAAGAATCTCTTGTTTTTCAATGATTTGTATTGCATGAGATCCTTCACTACCGTTCAGGATGACGCCTTTTATGGGCTTTTGCAAGAACTTCGACTATTTGATAATTATCATCTTCTTTATATCGCTGAAGCCGCCCGCTTTTAAACGATAGAAGTAAATTCCTGAAGGCAGGTTTGAACCGTCAAAATTCACCGTGTGATAACCATCAGCCTGAACATCATTCACCAATACAGCCACCTCCTCGCCCATAATATTATAAACCGTTAAATTCACTGCGCCCGTATGCTTCAGATAATATTTTATCTGAGTGGTCGGATTGAATGGATTCGGTCTGTTCTGTTCCAAAACATAGTTGTCGGGCAGAGATTCAACATCTCCGCAACCGATCCCGGTTGCTAAATTTCCGATTATTTGATAGTGATGCGTTTCAACACCTGAAATATCGAAAGAATTCTGATTGCGCATATCTTCGACCATTATCTCCCCCGTTGCGCAATCCTCAATATAAAGGATTCCATCTTCCGGCAGATTGAGAACATCCCATTCCACAGTGGCAGTTTGCGATACCGGCGGAACGATATTTCCGTTGGGATCTACTGATAATAGCCAAGTTATAGTTTCAACGGAATCCGATGGTTGAATCATCGTGAAGTAAGGACCGCTCGCCCATTCTTCTTCATATAAAGCACTCCACGCTGAATATTGCGGCGGCGCAGGCGGCGCAGGCGTAAGGTTCAATGATTCGTTGCAGCCGATTTTAAGTGTGAAAATATAGGGTATTGAACTATATTCGCCTGTGATGATTAATGGCAACTCCCAATTCTCACTTGATGCGCTGGAGGTTTTACCGCTACTGCTCTTTCCGTAAGCCAATTCATCTCCGGTTCCCGAACCCGCCAGCATCCCGCCTCCCCCCAAACTGAAGATAGTTACATCCTCAGTTAAATTCACCCAATAGCCCAAACCGGGCTGCATAACTAAATCCGGCACCTGGTAATAAGTTTGATCAAAGAGATACATAACTACAATGCTGCCCGGCGTTACAACCGGAACAGCGGAATTAAAAACACTGCCCAGCATTTCCCACGGAGGGGTTACCGAAATGCTGTATTCGGTAAAGGGCAAACCCCACACTGTATCGACCTCCGCTTCGGGAACATAAACCCAATAGGCTTTCCCGTTGTCCAGCTCCGTTGCCTGCACATAAGTGGCGTTTTCAAACGCATATGCTACCGTAGCGTTGGGAAACAAGAAACTCAAATCGAAATTTGTGGGAATCACAGGCAAAGAAATGAGACTCCAATATTGAGGAAGGTCGAATTCATAATGAACTATTGTCCTTCCATATTTGAGATAATAGAAAACATTGGATTCACCCGTCACCATCAAAGAATCCGGCTGATACATATCGGCAACAACAATAATCCCCTCCTCATCCTCGATCCAGAAACCGTAATCAGCCGGTGGTATTGGTAAGCCGTCCGGATTCCAGCTGAAAACGGCTGTCCTTGATACCGGCGGCGTAACATTGCCGTTGGGGTCTACTTCAAGTGTCCATATATATTCATTGGTATCGACCCATTCATAAACCATCTGGCTGTATGGACCTCCCCAAGGCGCTGCGGTCGTATCCCATAACTGTGTCCAACACATATACTCCGGGGGCGGGGAGAGGGAGGGAATGTTAATTTGAAGATCGCCGCCGCCGATGGTCAAATTGAATTGATTGGGCGCGGCTCCCTCTTCTCCGGTGCAGGTGAGCACAAGCTGCCAGACCAAGCTATGCCCATATTTTATATAATAGAAAACGGTGGAGGAACCGGTAATCTGCAAAGAATCCTGCTGAGACATATCAGGGACAATGATAATCCCCTCCTCGTCCTCTATCCTGAAACCGTAATCGGGCGGAACCAAAGGCAGGTCATCGGGGTCCCAGGTGAAAGTCGAGGTTCTTGCTTCCGGCGGCATAACATTGCCGTTGGGGTCTATTTCCAAAGTCCATACATATTCGTTGGTATCGACCCATTGATAAATCATTTCACTGTAGGGACCGCCCCAGGGCACCGCAGTTGTGTCCCAAAGTTGTGTCCAGCACATATATTCCGGAGGCTGAGGAGGCGCCGGTGTAAAGTTTTGCTGTTCATCGCCGCCAATAGTCAGGATGAATTGATTCGGTGCGGTACCTTCCTCGCCTGTGCAGGTGAGGGTTAACTGCCAAATTGCCTGCTGCTGGAAATATAATGCGCCGATGTCGGCTATGGTGCCGTCCGGGTCGGGAGGGCTTGCAGGGTTGCCGGCGTCGATGCAGGGTGAATTCTCGGTGAGGTGGAAGGCTGAATCCCCCGTCGTCGAATAAAATTCGGGGTCTAAGTAAATGTTGTAATAAGTGTCGCAGGAATCGCCGTTGGCATTTGTTAATGCTACTTGCCCTAAAAACGGGGGTACACTTCCCGTGAAATTTCCACCTTCGTTATCGTTAAAATCACAATAGGTTATGGATGAATTGGGAGAATTGTTAAAATAGATGCAGCCCATGCCGCTATGATTTGAAAAAATGGTATTGACTATATCAGGATCAGAGGAGCTGAACAAAATCCCGCTCCCGTCCCCCGAAGTGCTGTTTCCGTTAAAAGTGCAGTTAGAAATAGTAGGACTGGAACTATAACAGTATATCCCACCGCCGTCATCCATACTGGTATTTCCATGGATGATACAATGATTGAATATTGAACTGCTGCCATTAGTAAAGCGAATCCCACCACCCTGATCTAAAGCGGTGTTCCCGCTGATTGTACAGTGGAAGAAGTTGGGGCTGGAATAGTTATAACAATAAACACCGCCGCCATCGTCATCTGCAAGATTTCCACTGATAGTGCAATTGGAAACAGAGGGATTGGAATTATTGCAGTAAATTCCACCGCCAAACTCACCTGAATTGCCGCTGATTATAGTGGAATCTATGACAGAAGAAGTTGAATTTACCGCGTAGATTCCTGAATTTTCGTTATAGGTTATCGAATTGCCGATTATCTGTAAATCAGCGTCATCACAATATATTCCCGAACCCAGGTTAAAAGAAATATCGCAGCCTTCCATTGTTACCACCGAACCATCGAGACACATCAAGCCGTGCGAGCTGTTGCGTTGGATTGAACAGTTAAGAAAAGACACAGTTGAATTGGAGAAACATTGAATTCCTTCCGAAGCATTATAGCTTATTTCGCACCATTCGAATGTTGAAGACGATTGATAAATGGAGATTCCATTGTATGTGTTGTATACAATCATACAATGGGTAATAGATGGCGAACAATAATTTATTTTCAGCCCATCCACTGCCGCTGATTGTATGCGGCTATATTCCATAATGGAAGAATCGTCGGATGGGAGCTGAAAGGTGATCCCTTGCCAATTAGGGTTAAAGCTGTCATATTCCTTGAAAATGATGCTGTCTGTCTCGGTTCCCACGGCGTAAAGATAGCCATAAATTTGGAAATCGGCGTTGCCGCGAAAACAGAATACAGCGCCCGGCTCGATAATCAGTGAATCGCCTTGGTTGACCATAATATCAGCCGTTACTATATATATCACACCCGCCAAAGTCCCGCTCAGACTGCCGGAAATGGATATGCTGTCTTCAAGTAAAGTCACCTCCGGCAGGGTCGTATTCACAATAAGCGACTGGTCGAGCAGTTCTTCCGTCTGATAGCCGTCATGGGAAAAGAAGATGTCGTATTCGCCCGGCTGAATGTCGATTTGATAATACCCGGCGGAATCGGTATAGGTAGAATCGGTTACCGCCCCGATGCCGTCCGCTTGAAAAAGCGCCTTCGTCCCTTCGTGATTGGTCTGGTTTTCCAGGAAGGCGTTCCCGTCGATGGTGACCGGTTCCAATTCTATGGTGATTGAACCGTCGATGGTCGATATCGAATCCTCATTGTAAAAGAACTGCGTGAAACTCAGCGCTGTTGTCCCTGCCGCTGTTTCCGGGATATTGAACTCCAGATAAACCAGCGCCCCTTCGCCCTGAAGATAGGGCGGTTCAAAATACCAGGAACCGCCTGAGACAACTCCGGTGGTGTCCAGATTGTAGGTGTGCGTCCAGTTTTCGGGGGTGATGGTTCCGGCAATATCGAATGAATCGAAATGCGCCACCGCTTCATCGTAAATGATTTCCATCTGATAGGCGAGCACTTCCAAAGAAGTATCCACATCGGTTGTGTAGACCGGAATCATTATTGTTGATCCTGGAGAAGCGGTGGTATCGGGCAGCCAAACTTGAACTTGAGCGTTTAATGAAGCCGCCGCTGATATCATCACGGTCAATATGATTATAATTCGTTTCATTAGGTATTCTCCTATGCTTTTTTTATGGTGTGTATTTGATCGGAATGTATCAGAAAGGATGGTGTTTAGTTAATATAATATATCGAAATCTGTTTGTCAAGTTCTGACATACTATTTCCATATTTACTCTAAAAATAACCGGAACGCGAGTCCGCGAGC
>JABMRZ010000529.1 GCA_013202315.1 Candidatus Tariuqbacter arcticus
ATTTAATAGTAGCGAATGGATATCAATCCGGTTTGACTGGAATTTATTTTTCTGGATTCCCGCTTAAAGCATGCGGGAATGACATTTGGTTAGTGTTCAAATATTGTAGATAGTGATTTGCGCAATGAATTATTTCGCTCATTATGAATAATTCAAGTCAAGTGGATATGTTAAGAATATTTAACTTCCCAAGGGGATTTTAGTTTCGCTTCTTCCATTTCTTTGATTGCGCAGTTTAGATTTATATTTTCGCAGTTGATTTTCCAATTTATCCACAGCTCCCACAACAGATTTAAAGTGGTCATCGGTTCTTTCGGATGCGGTCAATCTTGTTCCATAGACTTTAAGCATGATTTCACAACTTCTGATTTCCTTCTGTTTTTCAAAGACTATTTCACAGTCAATAATGCCATCGTAGTATTTCTTAAGACGCTTAACTTCATCTTCGGTGAAGTTTTTCAGATTTCTTGACGCTCTGAAATGTCTGGCGGAAATGTTGATTCTCATCTTCTTTTCCTTTCTGTTAATTTTTCAAAAAACCTTTTCAAATTAACTTACTTTACTACGCTCTGGGATGGGTTCTGGAAAAAATCTCCTTCAAGTCCTGGGGACAAAAGTGGGTGTAGATCTGCGTGGCGGTTAAGTTTTGGTGGCCGAGCAGTTCCTGGATGGCTCGCAGGTCAGCGCCGTTTCTCATCATATGGGTGGCGAAGGCATGTCTTAGTATATGGGGGCTTAAATCGCTGCGAATACCGGACAGAAGAGACTTCACTTCACGCTGGACATATCTTTTATCCAGGGGGCTGCCTCGGCTGTTGATGAATAATACTTGACTTTTAATCCGCGCCGATATCGTTTCTCGTGATTTCAGGTAATCCTGAAGAGCATTAACGGCACGGCTTCCCAGGGGGATGAGCCGTTCTTTGGAGCCTTTGCCCATAACCCTTAAGAAACTCCCCCCTTCGAAATCCTGAACTTTGAGCGCAATCAGTTCAGCGAGCCTAATTCCGCCGCCGTAGAACAGCTCCATTATCGCTCTATCGCGTTTTTCCGAAGGTGTGCCGGCGGGCAGTTCATCCAGCAGGCGACCCAATTTTTTTTCACCGATAAAGGGCGGTAATCCTTGCTTTTTCTTGGGGCGGGGGATTCCGTGGAGGGGATTCTTGGGAATGATTTGGCGCCGGCGCAAGAACTCGAAGAAACAATTCAGGGAAGCTATTCGCCGATTTATAGTCGAAGACTTTTTACCGTCGAGATGCAAGCGAGCGATATAATGCCGCACCGACAACCGGTCAAGTTGGTTTATCCGGGGGGAGTCAACGCCGAGATAATCGATGATGAATCTGTGGAAATCTCGGATGTCCCGCAAATAGGATACGGCGGTATTCGGCGCATAGCAGTTTTTCAGGAATTCGCTGAAGAGTTCAATTAGTTGGCTGAGTGTGAGTTTCACTCCGGTTTGACCTTATGCTTGCATTTGGGGCAGAACCAGAATTCACTTTCTTTCTGCCTGCGAATGACCATATATGGGCTGCCGCATTCGGGGCAATGTTGATTGACCGGCTTTTCCCAAGAGACGAATTTACAGTTGGGGTATTTGCTGCAGCCGAAGAAGACTTTTCCTTTTTTAGTCCGCCTTTCCACAATTTTGCCGTCACAATCGGTTTGGGGGCAGGTGATTCCCAAATCGATTGGCTCAACATGTTTGCATTTTGGATAATTGGAGCATCCGAGGAACCTTCCGAAGCGTCCGTTTTTCACCAGCAGAACACCGCCGCAACCGGGGCACTTTTTATCGGATTTTTCAGGGACTTCATCGTTCAGGGGTTTGGTGTTGCGGCACTTGGGGAAATTACTGCAGGCGATGAATTTACCGTTTTTGCCCCATCGTATCACCAACTCACCGCCGCACTTCTCGCATTTTTCGCCGGTCGGTTCCTGTAAAGAACGGCGGATTTCATCCTTCCGAGATTTGATAGCTTCCAGAGTTTGACTGAACGGCTGATAGAAATCTTCCACAACCTTATCCCAGAATAAATCACCGGCTTCGACTTTATCGAGCCGGTTTTCCATATTGGCGGTGAAATCGACGGAGAATATATCGGGGAAATTGCTGATCAAGATGTTGTTGACGGTTTCACCCAGTTCGGTGGGATCAAGCGCTCTTTCAATTTGTTGGACATATTTCCGTTGATAGAGGACAGAGATAATAGCCGCATAAGTTGATGGGCGGCCGACTCCGTTTTCCTCCAGAGCTTTCACCAGGGACGATTCTGTGAATCGAGGGGGAGGTTCGGTGAAATGTTGTTCGGGAATCAACTCTTTCAAATCGAGATTTTGACCTACGGAGATATTCGCCGGGATTTTGGCTGGTTTTTCCGTTTTCTTCTCATCTTTGGGGTCATCACCGCCGTTCTCGCTCCACACCTGCAGGAATCCACGGAAAATGGGTACACTGCCGACAGCGCGGAATTCATATTCGCCGGCGGAGATTATCAAAGTTGTCTGCTTGAAAACCGCATCCGCCATTTGAGAGGCGACGAATCGATTATAGATGAGCTGGTAGAGGACGAATTGCTCTTTGGTCAGGAATTGCTTCACTTTTTGGGGTTCGAGACGGATATCGGTTGGGCGGATGGCTTCGTGGGCTTCTTGAGTCCTGCTCTTGGAACTGTAAATCCGGGGTTTCATTGGGATGTATTCAACTCCATAAGTTTCGGCGATATATTCCCTGACCCGGCTGACTGCTTCAGGAGCGACCCTGACGGAATCTGTACGCATATAAGTGATGAGTCCGGTGGAGCCTTTTTCGCCCAATTCCACCCCTTCATAGAGGGATTGAGCGATGCGCATAGTTTTGGTATTGGGGATGCGGAGGCGGTTGCCTGCTTCCTGCTGGAGGGTACTGGTGGTGAAGGGGGGTTTGGGGAGGCGTTTGGTATTTTTAACCTTCCTGTCTTTGAGAGCATATTCCGCCTGCTGAAGGTATTTCAAGTGTGTATCGGCGGCGGATTTATGGGGAATCGTCAGCTTTTCGCTTTTGAATGATACCGCTCTTGCACGGAAGGGATTGACGGATTCAGCGGCTAGACTGGCGTCGATGGTCCAATATTCTTGTGTTTTGAAGAGCCGGATTTCCGCTTCCCTTTCGCAGATCATCCTGAGCGCGACCGATTGAACCCGTCCGGCGGAGAGCCCTTTGGCGATTGTCTTCCACAGAATCGGACTGACAAGGTAGCCCACCAGTCTATCGAGGACACGGCGCGCCTGCTGGGCATCTACCTTCTTGCTGTCAATTTGATCGGGGTTTTCGACGGCGTGTGAGACCGCTTGGTGGGTTATTTCATGGAAGAGCACCCGGTCGATGGGCTTTCCGGCTTCAGCCACCTCTATGGAAATATGATGGGCGATGGCTTCGCCTTCGCGATCGGGGTCTGTGGCGATCAGGATATGACTGGATTCGGCGGCGGCGGCTTTCAGTTCCTGAATGATTTTACCTTTGCCCTTGATGCGTTGATATTGGGGTTTAAAGCCGCTGTAGATGTCGACGCCGAGCCGGTCTTTAGGGAGGTCAAATATGTGTCCCACGGAAGCTTTAACGATATAACCAGCGCCTAAGATTTTCGAAATGGTTTTCGCTTTGGTGGGAGATTCAACGATAACTAAGGATTTACTCACCTGCACTCATCAAATCGAATGACTTAACATTTACATACTTATTTCGTAAAGACAGGTATATTATTGCACCAAGTCATCGGGGAGGAAGATTTCCCCTCCGAAAGCATCGGAATAGGCTTCTCCCAGAAGCACTTCGCCGATTATCGATTTCATTCCTTCCATATCGAGTCGAGGAATCGATGCCAGTAAAACGGTTTCGATCACCTTCTCGAATTCTTCATAAGTCAATAATCCAAGGTATGAAAGCTGGATTAGGAAGCCGTATGCCTCTTTCGAGATGAATATATGTTCGATATCATGAAGCACTCTGAAGGAATTGGGATCCGGTGAAGGAGCTTCATCGGTGAAGCCCAGTTTTTCAATAATCCAGGAGAAGGCAGTTGAGATTTCTTGTTCAGAATATCCACAATTCAACAGTTCTTCGGACAACAGCATCATATTATCCTGCTCCATTCCGCTCTTCTTGATTTCACCCATAAGGATAATGAGAATTTCAACGATTCTGCCTTGGTACATAGAAATGTCAAATGTATTTTATTTAAATAATACTTCCTGTCCTTTCAATTAAACGACAGGTGGACATTAATAGTTTCATTTTTTATCAGGAATTGTTAACTCCAGTGTATTTGGTTAATGATTCGAGAGGGATTTTAAAGATAATCCTGTTCATATTTCGCCCTTGCGTTTATCAGAATATAAGTAATTCAGACAAGAATATCGTTGCCCCTAATCACACTATGGGGAGATGGACGACGGTTTTTTCAATTATTTGGGTTCTTCGCTATATCGTCTGGGTAATGCAAAATAATTAACCACGAATGAAGGTGAATAAACACTAAACCGTGAACTGAGAACCGAAAACCGAGAACCGAGAACAGAGAACAGAATGTCTCAAGTCTCGCTTCTCATAGTTCAAGAAAAATTGTCGCATCTTTTTGAATTGCAGATAATTACAAAAATAGTAACCTTTTAGTTCTATTAAATAATCTCAATTTTCTTCATTCTGGCAAGCGAAGCGCGTCCAGAATCGGTAAATAAA
>JABMRZ010000046.1 GCA_013202315.1 Candidatus Tariuqbacter arcticus
ATTCATGAATTGCCCCAACATAAAATAATCGGTAATTCTTTTCGGGAATCTCTATATACACAACATCCAAAATCAAATATCAAATATCAAATATCAAATATCTTAAAATGCTTGTCCCACTTCGAGATACAGTTTACCCGGAAGGAAATCATTTTCGATTTTCCAGGCGTATTCCGCCCTTGCGGTCCATACCCCCCAGGCGATAGTGAGCCCCAATCCGGTTCCGCAGGCGCTTCCTTCCCATTTTACCGATGAGATTCCTCGAAATAATCCTCCGTTATCGAAGAAGGTTTTAAGCGTTAGCGTTTTCCAAATTTTCGCCCTTGCTTCAAACCGGAGGAGATAGTAATAATTACCGCCTTGAGGGGTGCCCATCGATGTGGCGGGGCCTAGGGAATTTCGGTCAAATCCCCGGACGGACCCGGCTCCTCCGAGGAAGAATTTCTCTTCCAGGGGAATTTCTCCCCCTTTCAACCGGAAGATGTAGCCGCTTTTCATCTGCGAAGCCAGCACTAAGGGTTTGAAAAGAGTGAGGTATCTCCGATAATCGCCTGCGGCTTTATAATAGCCCGTTTTTCCCAACAGATAGGGTTCGGCGGCGGTCAATTTAGTTTGAAAATAATCGCCGTATGCGGCGGATACTTTGCTGTCGCGCCGGTCGACAATCGCTTCCAGCGCGAACATACTGACCTTTCCTTTTCCCAGCGATTCCGCCAGGTCGGGCGAGATATGGTAAAGTGAAGTTCTGCGCAGGCTGTAACTCCACTGCAGGCGCAAGTATTCACTGAGAATGCAGCCAATCCCGGCTTGCGCTTCGGTTTCTTCACGGTGGAACGAGGGTTCCTTTTGGTATCTCCAGCCGACGCTCGATTTGAAAAACAGGGGACCTCGCATAAAATAGGGTTCGCTGTATTCAGCCTTCAGCTTATTTTTCAGTGAACTGATCAGGGTTTCCAATCCCAATCCGGACCCTTGCCCCTGCAGGTTGATATATCCGAATTCAGCGCTGAGGCGGGGGCCTTCTTCGCTGCCGTAGCCGCCGCCTATTGAGAATTCGCCCGCTTCTTTTTCAGTGATTTCGACTTGCAAGTCGCGCATGCTGTCTATATTTGTCGGCGCTGCACTAATATTAATGCTTTTAAAGATTCCTTTTTTGAATAATCGCTGGCGATAGGATTGTATATTTTCAAGGGTGAGGATATTTCCCGTCTTGACTCGCCAGTCTTTTTTAACGAACCAGCTTTTAGTTTTTTCATTGCCCGCCACTTGGACTTCGCCGAGATAGTATCTGGGACCCTGGTCGATGTTGAAGACCACTTCCACTCGATAGTTTTTTCGTATGATTTTGCGTGAGACCACCGCTGCCAGGAATCCTTTATCGCCGTACAAGCTGACGATTTCTTTTTCACATTGGGCGATAGTGTCGAAATTCAGTCTATCGTTTGGTTTGAAGCTTATTACATTGCTTATTTCCGCCGTCATCGCACTATCCGCTCCGGTGATTATCACCGAATCCAGGGTCAATGGATTTCCTTCGTTAAGTTTTATCAGAATATCCACAGCGGAACTATCGTCATTCCAGATAATTTTCAAGTCCGCCAGTTCGGCATCCATCAGACCATATCGATAATAGAAATCCAGCACTGATTTGACATCGCGCAGGAGCAGGTCGCGGTAGAGATAGTGTTTGCCCCAGATGGAGCTTTGTTTGCTTCCCATTAGGCTTCTCAGTTTTCGGTCGGAGTAATGTTCATTTCCTTGGAAGCGGACGGACTTAATCATTGGTCGTCCAGCTCCGAGAATGACGATCGGCAGAAGAATTAGGACGAATAAGTATTTAGCGCATCGCCTCATTACAGCATTCACTATTTAAACCTGATCACATATCTCAAATCCAGTCCGGTTTGACCGAATTGGTTTGTTTCGTTAATGAGATAGATATTTTCGCCAAGTTTGTAATCGAAGGAGACGGTCTGGTCGGTGGAGCCTCCGACCGTTCCTCGGAGGCTGAGTTTGAGCCTCCCGGTTAATCCCTTAAAAGCCCTATATTGGCTTCCAGTGGAGAAGACATTTCCTTCGATCACCACTTGGTCGAAAGCCAAAGCTCTCCCCACTTGGCGTTCGGCATATCGGGTGAACTTTAGGGAATTGTATTTCCAAGCCGCTTGTTTGATAGTTTCCTCGATATTCGAGGCGACTTTCCCGGACACTTCCGGCGCAAAAGGGTCCCGTTTGATAAGCAGCGCATAAATTTGATCATCATTCAAAGCGGGTTCGCTGTATAAGAAGCAGTTTAGGCTGTCTTGAATCATTCCTTCATAGACCAAATTCACGGTGTAATTTCGCAGGACGGTTCCGCTGTCTTCCGAAGTTACATAAACCTTGGTCTTTAAGACGGCGGCGGCGGACAGTCTCGCCGATGCGAAGTCATAGAAGGCCTGGGTCAGTTTGAATTCTCTGCCGCATTTCCAGATTTTGCCTTCTTTGACTTGGACAGTTCCGGTTTTCATTCCGGGTTGGCGCGAGCTTAAATTGACCGAAGCTGTACATTCAAATTCCAAACCGTGATAACGCAGGCAGGAATCTCCGGCAATTGTCAGGATTAAATCTTCAAAACCGAGGTAGTCAGCGAGGTTTTTCATTTTTCGGAGGAATTGCGCTTTTCGGGGCTGCAGGGCTTCCAGCGCGCCATTCAGGAACAGGCTGTCCAGCTTCACAGTTACATAGAGGTCATAATCGCCTTCGTTGTCCAGTGCGGAGTGAAGCGAGAATTCTCCGGCGATGCATCGCCCGTAAAAGCTGCCGCTTCCCTTAATGTTATCCTCGGTTAATTCAGCGGCGAGTGATAATCGAATGGTATCACCCCAGCAGGGGAGGGTAAATTCGCCGGAGACGCTGTCTTTTTCAAAGCTGAAATTACCGTTGATGTCTTCACGCATAGAAGAATCAACAACGGCGTCCAATTGCAGTTCCCCCGACCATGCATCACCGATTTCCACTATTTTCCCGCTGACAGAACCGTTTTCCAACAATCTGCTAATAGCTTTGAAGAGCATTTCTTTCATCGGCGGCTGCGAGCTTTTCTTTTCACTTGAATAAGATATCGCAGTATGAAAAAACGCCGTTAAGATTAGCAGGAGAAAAAATATATGATAAAACCGCGAATTCATTGATTTAATTAATCATTTTATTTATATTGCAGACATTAACCCGAAATTGAGAGGATTCCTATAATTCATCGAATGTCTTCCTTTCATACTTTTTCACTTTTATACTTTCTTACTTGAATATAATGGAAAAATCGACTCAAAAGCTAATTTGGCTGGCGATATTCGGTTTTGGGATGGCAAATGTGGAGTCGGCGGTGGTGGTATATCTCCGGTTCCTCTATTATCCCGGCGGATTCGCCTTTCCTGTTGTGCAGACTCCTATGACGACCACCTTGGTGGAACTGGGGCGTGAAGCTGCCACCATCCTGATGCTTTATGCGGTCGCCCGCCTAACCTATAAGAAGGCTTTACATCGATTCTGCGCGTTCATTTATCTTTTCGGGGTCTGGGATATATTTTACTATGTCTGGCTTTATGTGTTCCTGGGCTGGCCGGAAAGTTTATTGACCTGGGACATTTTGTTCCTTTTACCGCTGCCCTGGATAGGGCCGGTGTTGGCGCCGGTTTTGGTATCAGTGGCGATGATAACCGCGGCGGTGCTTATCATCCGTTTGGAAGAGGGGGGGATTCGTTTTTACAATCCTTTTCCGCTTTGGTTAATCACCATATTCGCCGGGCTGGTGATAATTTTGTCTTTCATCATCGACTTCAGAGTGGTGACGGGGGGAACTATGCCGGTCAGCTTCAAGTGGGGGATTTTCTTGGTGGGATTGGGGATTGGGGTTGGGGTTTTTGTTGGGGCTTTAGTAAAAACTATTAAGAATAATTGTAAAACTTAAGTGGATTTATAAAATGATTGAACCATATTATCAAGAATCGAGTTTCAAATTGTATCATGCTGATTGTCACGAAGTTCTTGCCGAAATCACGGCAAACTCTGTTGATATGATTTTCGCCGATCCGCCATATTTTCTGTCAGGTGGAACATTTACTTGTCAGAGTGGGAAGAAGGTTAGCGTTAAAAAAGCGGATTGGGATTTAGGTGATGGACACAAGAAGAATTTCTTATTTCATCTTGAGTGGATTAAAGCATGTCGGAGAGTATTGAAGCCACATGGAACAATTTGGGTTAGTGGGACTTATCATTCTATTTATCAATGTGGTTTTGCTTTACAGGTTGCTGGCTTTCATTTATTAAATGACATAGCATGGTTTAAACCAAATGCATCACCCAATTTAAGTTGTCGTTTCTTCACAGCAAGCCATGAGACATTAATATGGGCTAGGAAAGAAAAGAAAGCAAGGCATACTTTCAATTATGATAATATGGTGAATTGGGATAATAATTATAAGAAGACTTATAGATGTAGGAAGTGTGGTTCTTATAATTCTAATGAAATCCTACATGAAACAGGAAAACAAATGCGTAGCGTTTTCGCCATAAATACTCCCAAAAAGGAAGAGAAAAAATATGGTAAACATCCCACGCAAAAACCGTTAGAATTATTACAAAGGATCATTGTAGCTAGCACGAATGAAGATGATTTGATAATAGATCCTTTCACTGGCAGTTCAACAACAGGTCTTGCATCATTCTTGTATAAAAGAAATTTTATTGGAATTGATGCAGATAAAAATTACTTAGATCTGTCAATAAAAAGATTTGAGGATTTAAAAAGGAGAGTTGGTAGATATGATGTAAGACAATATAATATTACACTTTAAGGAAATTTCAATCAATTAAAAGTGGAGTTTTATGTTATGAAATTATTAGAATTCTACACGGATTCAATGCGGTTGTATAATGAAGAGCAAGTTTTTTCCTTTCTGATTAACAACTTGAAACCCAGCAATATCTTATGGTCATATTTTGTAAATTGGAATAAAGTATTTGAAAATATTAGAAAAATTGAGGTCTCTCTCAATATTTTTAATTACCTCATTGGAAAAGAAAACTTTGAAGAGGAATTCAAATTTCTAATAAAAGAAAATCCTCAAATTGCTAAAGTTATCCCAGCATTGTTAGTTAGAAGTGGTAGTGGTAGCATGAAATTTAAAATATTAGTGGATTATAGGAACAAAAAATTGGTCTATGATAACTATGACTTTGATAAGGAGAATATAACTGAGGAATATATTGATAAATATATTGTTTTTATGAGGGAAACCGGACTAAGAGATTTAATTGTATCAAGAAAGATTAAGAATCTCGTCGATTATCTAATCGGCGTTGAAGCAGGTCTTGACAGCCACGGCAGAAAAAATCGTGGAGGCGATGCTATGGAAACTATTGTCGAAATATTTGTAAACGATTTATGCAATAAAAATGGATTCCGATATCTGAAAGAAGCAAATGCGGAAAGAATTGAAGCTGAACTTTGTTATATTGTTCCAGTAGATAAATCTTCGAGAAGATATGATTTTGTAATAGACAGCGGAAATGAATTATTCATTATAGAGACCAATTTTTACCAGGGCGGAGGCTCTAAGTTAAAATCGACTGCCGGGGAATACAGAAACCTTTTTGATGTATTACACGATAAGTATAAATTTGTCTGGATAACAGATGGTTTTGGTTGGAAAACAACAACCAAGCCTCTGCGGGAAACATTTGATCACAATGACTACATTTTCAACTTGAGTATGCTCGAAAAGGGTATATTGGAATATCTATTATGTTCTTAGATAAAACCTGTAAATCATCTTTAATTCACCAATAATCAACTGGAGCAAATCATGCGTAACATTATCACCATCGTAATTTCGGCGCTGTTGACACTCGCGCTGACCGCTTTGGCTTTCGCCGAGCCTAAGGTCGAATTTGTGACCACAACCGATACTGAGGGGAACACGCTCGTTCGGTGTGTTACACCAGGAGGCACGGGATTAATTCGCGAATCCGCCCCGCAGCTGAATCCTAACACGGATCAGGAAGTAATCTGGACCATCGAACATTCCACAGCAGTCGCCAGGGATATCGACATTACCGGCGACGGTGTAAATTTGATAACCGGCTGGTGGCTGAATGTGGAACGCACTTCCAAATACGCCGTTGAGGGAACGGGGGTTCCCATCTGGGAATATTCCATAACCCCCAACTGGTTCGTGCCGGTATCCGCTTCGGATGACGGGAATGTGCTCGCTTCCACCGGCGATGTCATTCCCTTGAATGTCTGGTTGAACGGAGCGGGTCCCACTCCATCCTGGCAGTTCACATACCCCGCCGGATACAAAGGCTACGACTGCAATGTATCCGATAACGGGGCTTATGTAACCGCTGTCTGCAAACACGAGTCAATGGATAACGGGAAGCTGTTCGTATTCGATTCAGGGAATTCAACACCCCTGTGGGAAGCTGACTACGATGCTGAAAACGGCGTCAACGGGGTAGAAATCGACGAAGCGGGCAACTGGATTCTGGTTACTACCTACCACGCTTTCTATGTCTACCACAATCCTACTCAGCAGCTATTCTACACCGGCACCAATTACAGTCAAACTAAAGGTCATATGAGCGGTGATGGTCAATACCTCGCCACCGGCGATTTCAATGGTCAACTTCATGTTTATGTGCAAGGCGCGGCGACATATTCCGAAATTTGGTCGCATTATATGGACGGCTGGGTCACAGCGGTCGATATTTCCAGCGACGCATCGGTGGTTATGGCGGGGAATTTCACCTATACCGGAGGATACTCCGGTGAAGTTAAAGCCTTCGATATCGGCGGGACCGTGCTCTGGGCTTATGACCAATACGGCGACTATATTTCGGATGTGGAGCTTTGCGACGACGGCTCGGTGGGGGTGGCGAGTTCCTGGGGAGCGCTGGACTATACCTTCGGCGATGTTTTCACCGCATTCGATATTCCAACCGGCGATGTGATCCTCCGGCTTTTGGACGACATCGATGAACCGGGCACCATTTGGGATGTCGCTATTTCCGATGACGGCGCATATGCTGTCTGCGGCGGCAAGGAAGTCCACGCCCGGACTTCCGGCAACGGCGGCGAAGTATATTCCATCGAACTAAGCCTCCCCGGGCCTTTCAATGTATCAATCGATATGATTCCCGACACTTTGCCCATCGTGATTCCCGCTATCGGAGGGGATTTCAACTATACTGTGGAGATAGTGAACAATGAGATATTCGCTGTTACCTTCGACGCCTGGACGGAAGCGCTGCTGCCCAATGGGGCGGTGTTCGGTCCCATCATCGACCGGACTGTTACTCTGGGCGGGGGAATATCCATCATTCGCCCGATGACGCAGTCAGTTCCCGGGGGAGCGCCGCCCGGCGATTATGAATATCGCGGTAAAGTGGGCGATTCTCCCAATACGGTTTGGGATGAGGATAGTATCCCCTTCACCAAATTGGGTATGGACGGTTCCGGATACGCGGGAGGCTGGGTGTCGACCGGCTGGGAAGATGAACCGGTTAAGGGGACATCACCGTCAGGATTCATTCTTAGCCAGAATTATCCCAATCCGTTCAACCCCACAACAGCCATTCAGTTTACACTGGCCGTTGATGGAGCTGTTAAACTGAC
>JABMRZ010000530.1 GCA_013202315.1 Candidatus Tariuqbacter arcticus
CCGAATTAATTTAATGTAGGATAATCTTTTAATGCGGTCAAGGTAGTGGTTCAAAATTTTGAACCCCTACAATAAACCACGACACATCGGAGCGTAAATTACAAACACTAACCCCAAAAACCCATCTTTTTCAGCGCTATCAGCTATCATCAGCGCAAATCAGCGGTTCAAAACCAACCACTAACTACCAGCCCCCAGTCCCCAGCCCCTAAATGTATTGACCACCGTCAACTTTGATGATCTCCCCTGTAATGTGCGTGGCTTTATCGCTACATAAGAACGATACTAGGTAAGCCACATCTTCCGGCTCCCCCAACCGCTTCAACACCGTTTCATTCAGCGACACCTGCTTGGCTTCTTCCGGCATTTTAACCATCATATCGGTCAGAATCAACCCCGGCGCGACAGCATTGACCGTAACCCCGTATTTCCCCAATTCCCGCGCCACTGTCTTGGTCAAGCCGATTATTCCAGCTTTAGCGGCGCTGTAATTCGACTGCCCGAACTTCCCCCGCAACCCATTGATGGAAGTTACATTTATGATTCGCCCCGACTTCTGCCCCCTGAACAACGGCGCTGCCGCCCGGATATAGTTAAAGTATCCCTTTAGGTCGATGTTCATCACCGTATCCCATTGTTCTTCTGTCATCTTCCAGATGACTCCATCCCAATTAATCCCCGCATTGCACACCAGGATATCCACCTTCCCCCATTCGGCGGCGACCTTATCCACCATCGCCTGGGCGTCGGCGAAATTAGACACATCGGCTTTCACCGCCATCCCTTTGACTCCCATTTCGTTGATTTCATTGGCGATGGCTTCCGCTTCGGCGGCGTGTTTGCGGTAATTCAGCGCCACATTCGCCCCGTTCTTCGCCAGATCGAGGCAGATCGCCGTCCCGATACCGAGAGAACCCCCGGTAACGATTGCGTTTTTGTTTTGTAGTAACATTACAACTCCTATTTATTTTTAATCCTTTGTTTCAAATAGCTGTTCAAACGCTTCTTTAATTGCTTTTTCTATTGGTTCATTCTCTCGTGAGCTTCTATTAAATGTAATTAATGGTATATCTCTATCCACAGTAACAATATTTAAAAACCTCTTTTCAACAACTCTAACAATCTTTTTTTCAAGTGTTCGGGCTATTGCATACTCGAAAAACAACCATGTGAAATGCTCGTTATCTTCATCAGAATCATATATTTGGAGCATATATCTACACTTCATAATCGTATCAATTACTTCTTGAGTTACAGGTCTGGATGCGGTCTTCACTATCATTATATCTTTATCAGGATCAAGTCCATACTTATCAGTATATTTATTAATTTCATTATGCGCTACATTACGTCCATCAAAATTCAATTTCATTGATACGAACAATTTAAAATGACTCATAGTTGAAAATCCTTGACCAAGATTATCGATTCTTGCCTCAAATTGTCTAACAGGCTTACTATTTACTTCTTCCACATTAACTTCATCGTCAGGCCAGCTTCCAACCTCTTCTTTCGTAGCTGCTAATAGCGCTGAAGCTTTATGACAATGTCTCCAGTGTTTACTTCTGGCTTTATCACTATGTATTCCGCCTTTAATATCAACAACACTATCGAAGGGAATTCCTTTAAATTCTTTATAGTTTTCACTCTCAGTGCCAAAAATAATCCTTATCCTTGATTCTGTAATTGTTTTCCATTTAATAAATTTAGGATTACTAATAATAATATTCATTATCCTATCCTCTATTTCTTTTTCATCTTCAATTTTATGACGCGAATTTTCAAGCAATTCTAACGCGTATTTTTTAGATATTTTGATCATCTTACCTCCTTATAAGAGATTTTACTTTTAATAGAGAAATAAAATGCAATAACCTCCGCCGGCATCCCACCGAATTCCGGAATCCTTTCCTGGACTTTCTTCCTAAAAAAGACAAATCCTCATAAGTCGCCAGTGCGGAAAATCAGCGTCCTCAAAGCTCTCAGCACCTGCAGCGGTTCAAAACTCACAACCCCCAACCCGTAACTATTCAGCATTCACCATTCAGCATTATTTCTCCGTGCCTCCGTGTCTCTGTGGTAAAAATTCTTCGTGAACCTTTGTGCACTTTGCGCCGCAGCCTGTCCGTCACCCGGCGGATGGTGATAAATCAACGCAATCACCCAAAATCAGCGCACATCAGCGATTCAAAATCCCCAACTCGCGACTATTCAGTATTCAGTATTTAGTATTCAGTATTTAGTAGTCATCATTCCTCTTTCGGCTTCCCCAGCACCGCTTCGTAAAGTTCTTCATCCATCGGATGCCCTTCAGCCAGCATCCGCCGGTATTCGATGAAATCGATTACATCCGTCCCGGTAATCTTCCGCGTATTGAATGCGTGGAATCCCAAATACGCTTCGCCCTGCATATTCGCCGCCAGCCAATGCCTATTCGCCAATTTTGCCTGATCCCAGAAGAATTTCTTCTTCTGCCGAACGCTGTCGATAGATTTAATCAAACATCCGGGGAACAGATTGGTGAAAGTCCACACAATCTTCCCCACTTCCTTATCAAGCAGTGTAAAATCAATGTTGGCGGTCTTCAAAAACGCCCGCGCCTGCTTGCCTTCTTCGCCGGTCTTGAATTCGCCGTAGACGATTTCGCCGTCGTCGACATATCTATCGGTGATTACGCCCGGATTGCGGATGAAGCCGTCGCCTTCCTTGATGACCTTGGCGATTTTACTCACCAGCCCCAGCCGCTTCATCTTATACGCCGACCACAATTCGCAGGATATACAATTCCACATCGCATCTTCCATGGTCAGATACCAGGGCAGGAAATCGGAAGAACCCCCATCCGGCGCGCTGCCGTGCCGGGGACCCGCCTGCCCGAAAATCGCCGTATCCGCCGTCACCGCCAAATCGCACGCCATCCCGATTTCCTGACCCCCGGCGACCCGCATCCCGTTCACCCGGCATATAGTCGGCTTCTTGCAGTTCAATATAGCGTCCACCATCCCGTTGAACAAATCCATATACAAGCCGTATTCCTGATTGCGGCTGGAATAGTATTCGGCGTATTCCTTGGTGTTCCCGCCGGTGCAAAACGCCCTATTCCCCACCGCGGTGAACACCACCGCCACCACCCGCCGGTCCATCGAAGCACGGCTGAAGCCGGCGATTACACCCTTCACCATTTCGGTGGTGTAGGAATTGAACTGCTTGGGATTATTGAGGATAATCCAAGCGGTGAACAGCCCTTCGACCTTATTACCCTTCGGGTCTTCGATGGGGCGCAGGTCGTAAATTACAGATGGCGGTTCAGTTCCGAACCATTCATCTCTCCACAAATCGTGGTCTTTCAAGCCCCCTTCCCGGGGCAGCCAGTTTAAAGACATTTTTACTCCAAGATATTAGATATTTGATATTTGATTTCTATGTAGGGTTGGTTTCAACCCACCATTATTTTATCAACGCAAAGTAGGGTGGGTTCTTAACCCACCATTATTTTATCAACGCAAAGTAGGGTGGGTTCTTAACCCACATTTTCCTTAACCCATCATTTTCCAATCGCTTCAATATATCTTCAAATTCGATTTTAAGAACCGGTAAATCATTATTCCAATTCTAAATCCCCGGGCGATTCAATATCATCATAATCAATGTAATACCCATTTTTCATATATTTATGAAATGTCGACCATTTCCAATCCGCTAATCGTTCCACCAGTCTATGCTTCAAGGGATTATAATGAATGTAGTCAATGCGTCTATTTAAATCATCCTCATTTTTAATTAGATGTTCAAAGAAACGCCTTTGCCAAATTGCTCTTTCCGCTTTACTCATACGCGATTTGGTCCGATTTCCTTCAATTCCTTCAAGTTTCAAATAATTTCGACTGAAAAGTGATTTTATCGATGACCAGCGTTGTGAGAAATCACAATCATTATCCGGAAGTTTCCAAATGCAATGCAAATGATCCGGCAACAAACACAACGCAATTAAATTAAAAGGTCGTTTACTTCTAACAGTCAGCCAAGCATCTCGCAGGCATTTTCTAGCTAATTCATCGGTAAGGAATTTACGTCGTTCATGAGTAACCAGAGTGAAAAAATAATACCCGCCGGATTGATATAAACGCCTGTATTGCGGCATAAGCGATGAAAATTATGTGAATTATCAATTATTACGCGGGAATATTTATGGTGGGTTAAGAACCCACCCTACCGCAATTTGTATGTTATCTTCCATAAACGACGATTCCACTTTCGGTGATTTCGCGCGCAAGCGTATTGGCTATATCCTTATAACTTTCTAATTCATTTGAACGCATTATAAATAGGTCCAGCGAAAAATTTCGTGGTCTAAGCTGCCGCCGAATTCCCAATTCCACTTCTCGTTTTGTTTTAGCGCCATCGTAAATCACTACTATATCATAATCACTATCGTCCTTTGCGTCTTCACCGGCTCGCGATCCGAAAAGAATGATTTTCACCGGATCGATGTAAGAGATGATCTTGTCGATAATGTCGGGGAGTCTTTTATCCTTATTATTCATAATTTTTATTCTCCCGTATCTGTTAAGTTCTTTGAGAAAAAGCTGTTATTCACTGGCAATGATGGAAATTATGGCTATATCACTGAAAAGCATTTCCATCATATCCATAATATCCAGTGAATTCTTGCTCTATTCTAGGGGATTGCTCAAACAACTTAACAATTACGTTCTCCCTATTTAACCAGCAGCAATTTCTGCGTCTGCTGGAAATCTCCGGCGGTCAGCCGGGCAAAATAGACCCCGCTCGACATCCCGATGACATATAACCATTGACCAATGACGCCACTTCCCGCCCGGCAATATCATACACCGTCAATTCAACATAGCTTGCAGCTTGCAGCTGGTAGCTGATAGCTGTTTTAGGATTGAACGGATTGGGATAATTCTGAAACAGCATATATGATTCCGGATACTTTTTTATTGCAGGTTTTTCCGACACACCCACCCATCCTAAAACGCCTTGTCCACCGTAAGCGCCCATATCGTTCACTATCGTTCCCATCGCCGGATACAGTGCGAATCCCGGATTGGCGGGGTCTTCCGGGTCGTTATACTGAGGGTCAGGATTCCCGGCGTCGATACAAGGGGAAGCGGATTGCAGGTGAAAATCACTGTTCAAAGGGTCAACAAACAGCGGGTCAACATCGATATTCCCAACACCACCCCATCCATCTTGAATATCACTATAGGTACAGGTAAAAGATGAACTGCCGCTATAAAGATATATTTGGCTGCCAGTGGGTGCAGAATTAGCCCAGATTATATTGTTCACCCCGGTGGGGTCGGAATATTCTCTGCAGTAAATCCCGCCGCCGTCATCACCAGCCGTATTTCCGCTGATGGTGCAGTTTTCGATGGTGGGGCTGGACTCGGTGCAGTAAATCCCGCCGCCGTCATCATCAGCCGAATTCCCGCTGATGGAGCAGTTTTAGATGGAGGGGCTGGAATACCAATTCAATTAAAAACATCAGCCGAAAACAACAAAACTAATACAGAAGATCTCGCAGTTC
>JABMRZ010000531.1 GCA_013202315.1 Candidatus Tariuqbacter arcticus
AACAAAATTAATTTCGGTTACTTTGTTTGCTCAGCAAAACAGGATTTCATACTGATTTAATGAAGGTGTTTGCAAGAAAATTCACAACAGATAAAGCGAATTAAGCAGATATTTATCATAGTAGGGAACGCAGATCTGCGTTCCCTACTCAACTGCTTCATCTGTTGTGAATTTTCTTACAAACACCTTCAGTAAATCAGTATCAAATCCTGTTTTGCTGAGCAAACTAAGCAACCGATAAATAATTGTCATTTTTCATTTTCTATTTTCAAGAGTAATTGCAGTTGTCTCTTCTTGAGACTTGAGACTTGAGATTCGCAACTCGAATCTCGCAACTCGCAGCTATTCTCAAAGTAATAGAATGACAACCTGCCAAACTTTAAACCCTATTTCCAAGAAAAATACTAATTACATCAAAATTATAAGCTTCGAGGAGAAGTAAATGTCCCAGTTTGTCGAAGACTTTATGGCTGAAGTAAAGGCTAAAAATCCCGCCGAACCGGAATTCCATCAAGCCGTTCAGGAAGTCGTTGAATCCTTGGAAATTGTCCTGGAGAAGCATCCCGAATACAAAGCCGCAAAGATATTGGAAAGGATAATCGAACCTGAAAGGGTGATTCTGTTTAGGGTGCCCTGGTTGGATGATCAGGGCGGTGTTCAAGTCAACCGCGGACTCCGCATTGAAATGAACAGCGCTATCGGTCCTTACAAAGGCGGCCTCCGCTTTCACCCCTCCGTAAATCTTGGCATACTGAAATTCCTCGCTTTCGAACAAGTCTTCAAGAATAGCTTGACCACCCTGCCGATGGGCGGCGGTAAAGGCGGTTCTGATTTCGACCCCAAGGGAAAAAGCGATAATGAAGTGATGCGCTTTTGCCAGAACTTTATGTTAGAATTGTTCCGCCACCTCGGCCCCAACACCGATGTGCCCGCCGGTGATATCGGAGTCGGCGGCAGAGAAATCGGTTATATGTTCGGTATGTATAAGAAAATCCGAAATGAATTCACCGGCGTCTTGACCGGAAAAGGTATAAACTGGGGCGGTTCACTCATCCGGCCGGAAGCGACCGGATACGGTGCGGTATACTTCGCCGCTGAAATGCTCTCCACCCGCAGTGAATCTATGGAAAGTAAAACCTGCCTGGTCTCCGGCAGCGGAAATGTCGCCCAATATACAACCGAAAAAATTAATCAGCTGGGAGGTAAAGTAATCACCTTATCCGATTCCAGCGGATACATCTATGACCCCGAAGGGGTCGACGCCGATAAATTGGCTTGGGTAATAGACCTTAAAAATGTCCGCCGAGGAAGGATAAAAGAATACGCGGATAGATTCTCCAACGCCGCCTATACACCCTATGACCACAACCTCGACTATAATCCATTATGGGACTATAAAGCCGATTGCGCTTTCCCCAGCGCCACTCAGAATGAAATTAACGGCAAAGATGCTCAACACTTGGTCGATAACGGTGTATATGTCATCTCCGAAGGCGCTAATATGCCCACTACACCCGAAGGAGTCGAAGTCTTCCTCAATAGTAATATCCTTTATGGGCTCGGCAAGGCAGCCAACGCCGGCGGCGTTGCGGTTTCAGGCTTGGAAATGGCGCAAAACAGCGCCCGCTATAGTTGGACCAGAGAAGAAGTGGATAATCGATTAAAGCTCATAATGAAAAATATTCATTCAGCCTGTATCAATGCCGCCGACAGGTTCGGTCAACCTGGAAATTATGTCGTCGGCGCCAACATTGCCGGCTTCCTCAAGGTGGCAGATGCGATGATGGATTTAGGGGTTGTATAACTCGATTCAACCATAATTCGTAAATTTACTTTGAAAATAGGTTGTATGCTATAGGCTGTGGGCGTTATTCCACCGACTGGCGGTTTCCCCGCTCCCGCCTGTCATTCCCGCTCCCTCCACCTGTCATTCCCGCATGTTTTTAGCGGGAATCCATATCCTATTATCATTAGTTCCTCGATGTTTCGTATGGGTAGATTTTTTTCTTTGAACCGCTGATCCGCTGTACAGCGGATTGATTGCG
>JABMRZ010000047.1 GCA_013202315.1 Candidatus Tariuqbacter arcticus
CCGCGTGGGAATTCATACTGATCGCTATTTTCAGGGTAAACCCTCATTTGCCTGTGATGCACAACTTAGAATGAAAATAGGTTATGTATTCCTCGGCAGAATACTCTGTACAGAACGGGGATTACAATCCCCTAAATCCTAAATCCTAAATCCTATTTTCAAGAGAAATTACAATATCTCTTCTTGAGACACGGGACTTGAGACCTGAGACTCGCAACTCGCATCTCGCATCTATTTTAAGCGCAAATGAGCTATTTTATCCCCAAGACCGAATGCGAAGCGAAAACCGAAATCAAAGACAGCCGCTTCATTGGCAGAATAATCCCGGTATGCTCGCGGGAAAACGCCGAAATAAAACTCAAGCAGGTTAAAGAAAAATTCCGCGACGCCGCACATAATTGCTGGGCATACCGGATAATGTCCGGCGGCGAATCGATTCGCTTCAGCGATGAAGCTGAACCTTCTGGCACCGCAGGAAAACCCATCCTCGAAAGTATATTGGAACGCAATATTGGGGATGCGCTTTTAGTGGTCACCCGCTATTTCGGAGGAACAAAACTGGGAATCGGAGGACTCAGCCGTGCATATCGAAACTGCGCGCGTGAAGTGATAGCGAAATGTAAGCTGGAAGAGAAAGCCGAGATCTTAAAACTTGAAATGCACTTCCTTTACTGCTACGAACCACAATTGCGTAATTTCTTATATAAAAGCGAAGGCGCCATCGATTTCTCATACTATGAACAATATGTTATATGGAAAATAACCATACCCGAAAAAACGGCTGATGAATTCATAAGCAAATGCACGGATATATGTCGAGGTGATTTGCAGATCATTCCTATATCTGGAAAGTGAGCGATGGATAATAACATAATAATTCTGATTATTGCTTTACTGTTCTCTGCATTTTTTAGCGCCGTTGAAACTGTCTTCATCACCTTCGATAAACTCAAGTTGATCGTCTGGCGAAAACAAAATGATGTCTTCAACCGAGCATTGAGAGTATTCTTCCCCCGCCAGGAGCGATTCATCATCACCAGTTTAATCGGGGTTAATATCGCTTATGTCACTTTTTCCTCCGTTGCGGCGATATATTTGATAACGATGGATTTGCCTGTCTGGCTGGTGATCGTCATTTCCACCTTAATTATCCTCACATTTGGTGAAATACTGCCTAAAGCGGCGGCGCTTTCGCTTGGAAATCTATTAATTCGCCCTTTCGCATTGATTTTATGGCTCTTCTACCTCCTATTCCTGCCCGTCATTGTCTTATTGTCGTCGGTTTTCAAATCGTTGTTGACAAGTTCAAAAACAGGATATCAACCGATATTAACTCGAGAAACACTAATGCGGTTGATGGTCTCCGAAACGGGAGGTCTGCCTATGAAAGAAGCTGAAATCGTCGATGGAGTGCTGTCCTTCGCCGATAAAAAAATGCGCGAGATTATGACCCCGCGAACCGATTTAACCGCAGCCTCGATTGACTCTAACTTGAATGAAATCCTAAAATTAATAATCGATTCCGGGCATTCCAAAATCGCCATTTACCATAAAGACATTGAAAATATCGTCGGGTATATTCATGCGCTCGACCTGCTTCAAAAGGCAGATACTGCGGCTGAAATCGTCCGGCCCGCCGTATTTGTCAGTGAATTCACTCCGGTCATCGATGCCTTGAAAATATTGAAAGATAAAAATGTGGGAATGCTGATGGTGGTGGATGAATATGGCGGACTCGATGGAATCGCCACTATCGAAGATGTAATGGAAGAGCTCTTCGGTAAAATCGAAGATGAATTCGATAAACCGAGATTTCGTTACCAAAAATTAAGCAAAGGGGGATACCTGATTTCCGGCAGAGCCGAAATCGATGATTTGAACCGGATATTCGATTTCGGCTTGGAAAAAACTGAAAGGGTGGAAACCTTCGGAGGATGGCTCATTACTAATCTGGGACGAATACCAAAAAACGGAGAGATATTTAATCTTCAAGGCTTCAGAATCGAAGTTATGCAGGCTGATGAAGTCAGGATTAAGATAATAAAGTTGAAAAGGATATAAACTCAGAAAGCACATAAATAAATATAAAGGCTTCTCGCTGTTTTGTATGGGTAGATCTGTTATTCTCTGAACCTCTGATTTCCGCTGATCCGATGTAAAGCGGATTGATTGCGCTGATTTCCTAGAAAAGTTTGTTCAGCATCATCTTTGTATTTCAACGGTTTAAAATCAATCTTTCGCCAAGTTAGCCTCTTGCATAAGTCATTATTTATAGCATTTCCCGAAGGGTCTATTGCCCAAATCAATACAGCGTGCTGTCGACTCTCCGC
>JABMRZ010000532.1 GCA_013202315.1 Candidatus Tariuqbacter arcticus
TATAATAAGCGACATTAATTGTTGTCCCAATCTAGTATGGGCTGGGGTTCCCAGCCGAGAATCCCAGCACACTCGCGCTGGGGCGAGGTAACCTCGCCCTTACAAATATGGCGTGAATTTTTGTCGCTCATTATAGTTTACATTACCCTCACGATATAACGATTAACCGTATAATTAAGCTCAAGATAAAATCAAAGGCTGACGAAATTAATCGCCAGCCCTTATCCGTTAGCCGGCGGATTGGTCGGGGCGACTGGATTTGAACCAGCGACCACCTGACCCCCAGTCAGGTGCGCTACCGGACTGCGCCACGCCCCGATATTAAAATAATTCGCCTAATAATATACTTAAAAAATCGTAAATAAATCAATAATTCTCCAATATTCACCAACAATGAAAGTCGGGGCGACTGGATTTGAACCAGCGACCCCTTCGTCCCGAACGAAGTGCGCTACCGGACTGCGCTACGCCCCGATATTTATCCTGAAAATAGGGTTTAGGGTTTAGGGTTTAGTGGGCTGTCATTCCCGAATGCTATTAGCGGGAATCCATATCCAATTTTCATTCTAAGTTGTGCCGCAACGGCGGTATGAGGGGTTATCTTGAAAATAGGAATTAGGAGTTAGGAGTTAGGAGTTAGGGGATTGTAATCCCCGTTCTGTCCAGAGTATTCTGGCGAGGAATTCATATCCTATTTTCATCCTAAGTTGTGCCGCAACGGCGGTATGAGGGTTTGCCCATAATTAATCAAGGAGAATTGCACCCCTCCCGCCAAATGGAAACTTCCCCTTTCTGATGATCCAAAGTTATATGAATAATCTGCCGTTTATCCGCATATTGTTGTATAAATTCGGTATCCGATTCACCCAGGCTCATTGCAAACAAGCGCTTACCCTTGTAATCAAGCGGATTCAACAGATACTGTGTCCGACGGTTTCCCAGAACCCAGCGTCCTCCTGAATATTCATTCTCGTTGAATTTATGAATGAAAAAAAGCGTATCTTCCTCTTTTGAAAGATCCTCCAATTGAACAAAAATTCTCTTCCACAAACGAGTTGTCTTGACCCCAAGATAAGTACTAAATGCGGTCTCAAACAGACTAAACGCAATGAACATAAGCATGGTTAGAATCACAACTTTCCGGGCAAAGTCCCCCTTGCTCTTCACATACCATCCTGCCGCTATGGTGATGAGGATTATTCCAAAGCAATATACTTCAAGAAAATAATATCGAAAACCAAGTCCGCACCAAAAAGCGCACATCATAATCACATACAAGCCCGTTCCAATCGCCATCACTAAGACAATTACTATTCGGGCATTCATAGTATTTCCTGAAACTTGTCGTCTTCGATGGTTAAGCGCAACGAGTCCCCAGGCAAGGAATCCGATGGAAACAAAAACCGGAAATATTAGGCCGAGTCTCCCCCATAAGATTCGGTGAAATCCTCTTATCATATCCAAGGGTGTGAACAGGTGATAATCGCCCGAGAAATTGTCGCCCTTCAATCCGAACCCCATACTCGAATGCGGGTCATATTGATCGAATGGTATCGTCAGCCAGCTTCCCGTAACCCGGAAGTTATACCACAGCTGAAAGCAGAGGCAAATGACCACCGGCGCTGCAAAATAAGCGAGCTTAAGCCATTCCCGCCGACCCTTAAGCACCGCATTCAATAAGAATATCAATCCGGTGATGATGATGAGAATTGCGGGTAACATCGGCCTGGTAATCGCAGCGCAGCCTATTGCGGACCCGGCTATCGCCAGCCGCCATAATGAGCCCTCCTCCAACCCGCGGTAAAGACACCATACGAACAACAGGGTGAAAAATACCGAGTAAATGACCGAATGGAATGTAAAAATTTCCATCGGTAAATCTATGTATATCCCCACCAGAATCAACGGCATCCATGCCAGCATTTTCACACCGGTCAATCTTCGGCCTAAATCAGCCAATATTAGTAAAACTCCCCCCAATGCCAGGACATTCAAGAAATACCAGCTTCCGAACAGCTTAAACCCAAGCGCACCCAGCATCAGCGTTCCGGGAAAATACCTTGAATAGAAACGCCCGTCACGGTTGACACAATGAGCCACATTGAAATTGGCTGGCGGTGATTCCAGGTAAAAATGCCCGGAAGCGAGCATCTGTGAACCGATGGTATAAGACGCCCGGTCGGTTTTGGTCTCTGTATAGCAGGTGAAAGGTCTGATGGCAAACAACAACAGTATTATGACGAGAATGATGAATTCAGGACGCTTTAAATAAGTTGAAACGCGCATATAAATATCTCCTTTAACTATCGGACTGGATGGTGAATTATACTTGCAAAAAATCGAACTGCTCGTAATTTTATAATATACTGATTCCCAAAGGTTTTCCTATGTTCATAATTGTAGGGACAGATCATCGATCTGTCCAGGGCGGATTAATA
>JABMRZ010000533.1 GCA_013202315.1 Candidatus Tariuqbacter arcticus
AGCGGGAATCCATCTTTTAGAAAAACAAGGAGAACGATTCCGGACAAGCAGGAATGACGGACAAGTGGCGCTCTTGCTGAATAGACTGGATAACCGATTCTTTTATTGACAATATGGACAAATTCTTGTATATTCAATGAAAAGTAACATCGGAGGAAAAATGAAAACTTCAACTATTCGCATTGTCTTAGTCACAATTTTATTTCTCGCATCGCTAAATCTCGCTTTGGGCTTGGATTATAGAACGGGGCTTCAAATCGAAACGGAAATCCCGGACTGGATCCTTCCTTCACCACCGATCAAACTCATCGGTCCGATAGATGAAGCCTGGGATAATTCCGAACATTTACCTCCCATAGGCGATCAAACCCCCCAAGGGTCTTGCGTAGGATGGGCGGCAGGATATTACTACAAAACCTATCAGGAATGGGAAGAACACGGTTGGGATGTTACCTCCCCCAATCACCAATTCAGCCCCGCATTCGTCTATAATCAGATTAACGGCGGGGTGGATGAAGGTTCATATTTCAGCGATTCGTTCAAATTATTGTGCGATCTGGGCTGCGCAACAATGGAGGATATGCCCTATGACCCGTATAATTTTACCAACCTGCCAGATGAAAACGACTATTACAACGGGATAAACTACCGCTGCCAACAATATTATTATATCGACCTCTTTTCCGGGCTGGACGATATAAAAAATCATCTCTTGAACGGGCAGGTGGCGATGATGGGCATCTTCGTCTGGTCGAACTTCCAGAATATTGGGAATTTTAACAACACTTACTGCCTTAGTCAAGTTTATGGTTCCGAGCCGGGCGGGCACGCCGTCACCTTATGCGGTTTCGATGATGACCGGGTCACCGCCGATGGCGTCGGCGCCTTCAAATTGGCAAATTCCTGGGGCACAGGTTGGGGAGAAGAAGGCTATTTTTGGATGTCATACGAAGCGGTGCAAAGCGATATTACTTCTCAGGGGAATGCATACTATTCGGTCGATTTGATTTCCTATTCACCAACTTTGATCACCCGGTTTCAGGTGTCTCACGATGACAGATACGCGATTGAATATCGATTCGGCATCGGCGAACCCAATTTACCCTCCTGGTCGAAGGACTTCTTCGACTGGTCTATGGAACCACAAGGAATAGTCTCTTACCCCGTAACCAACATAGTCCTGGATTTAACCGACGGCGCGGGATATTTGAACCCCGCCGGCAGTAATAATCTCTATATGCGATGTAAGGACATCAATACCGCAAACGGTTATGATGGAGAAATCACATATTTTTCAGTTGAAGAATTAACCTGGCCCGAAACTGCCGTATCTTCCGACCCGCCGGTAGCAATTTTGGATGATGGAAGTTATGCTTATGCTGAACTTAATCTTGAAGGAATAACCCAGCCCCCCGCCACGCTATGGACACAAACATATGGCGGAAACAACACTGATCATGGTTATTGTGTTCAACAGGACTCTGACGAAAGTTATGTTGTTGCAGGAGTGACAATGTCTTATGGCGCTGGTTCAGCAGATGTTTATTTGATAAAATCTGATGAGAATGGAAATGAACTGTGGTACCAAACCTTTGGAGGAAGTGAATTTGATAGTGGTCATAGCATTCAACAAACCTCAGGCGGAGGTTATATAATTACCGGATGGACATATTCCTTTTCCGTTGGTTCAGCAGATGTTTATTTGATAAAATCTGATGAGAATGGAAATGAACTGTGGTGCCAAACCTTTGGAGGAAGCAGTTGGGATGGTGGCTACAGCGTTCAGCAGACCAGCGACGGCGGGTATATCATCGCGGGACGGACTTCTTCCTACGGCGCTGGTTCTGGTGATGTTTATTTGATAAAGACTGATGAAGAAGGTAATGAACTGTGGTACCAAACATTTGGAGGTAATAATAATGATGTTGGCTATAGCGCACTGCAGACAATGGATGGGGGATATATCATCGCAGGATACACTGGATCCTTTGGTGCCGGTGATTACGATGTTTATTTAATAAAGACTGATGCATCAGGAAATGAACAGTGGTACCAAACCTTTGGAGGAACCAGTGTGGATGTAGGCTACAGCATACAGCAGACAATGGATGGGGGACATATTATTGTAGGTTGGACTAACTATGGTGATGTTTACTTGATTCGATTAGGGTACGGTGGAACATTTGTATCAAATTCAAAACAGTACAAGTCTTCCGATTTTTCACTACAAGTTCCATACCCAAACCCTTTTAATCCAATAACCAATTTAACATTTTCTCTGCCGAAATCTGGTCGTATTTCATTGATTGTGTATAATATTCAAGGGTGTGAGGTTGCCCGTTTAATTGATGATTGGTATTTGCCGGGGAACCATTTAGTAACCTTTGACGCTTCGCAATTAGCCAGCGGTTTGTATTTCGCACGATTGATAGCAGGAAATTTCCAGCAGACGCAAAAGCTGTTGTTAATAAAATAATGAAAATCTTCAAAATCCCGAATGCATAGAACAGATTAACCATTTCCCTTTCCATCGAGGATGTTATGCTGAATTGGTCGGACATCCCGGAAGCGAGCGGCTATCATATCTATCGCAGTTCAGTTCCCTATTTCGACATCGGGGGAATGACCCCCATCGCTGATCCGACCACCAACAGCTTCCTCGATACCGGCGCGGCGGCAGGGGGAGCATACTTTTATAATGTTACGGTGGAATATTAGACTGGGTATGGATTCCCGCTAAGACTATGCAAGAATGACAGCCCACTAAACCCTAAATCCCAAATCCTAAATCCTATTTTCAAAATAAAAAAAAGACTTACGAAATCGAATCGCAAGCCCTTGTCCGCTGTACAGCGGAATAAAGTGGGCGATACAAGATTTGAACTTGTGACCTCCTGCTTGTAAGGCAGGCGCTCTGAACCAACTGAGCTAATCGCCCCTTTTCTAAAATCTTTGTAGTAAAAAATCGATATTGAACGATATTGTGATTAGTCTTTCACGAAATCAATGACTTTTACAGGAGGTTCCTTCAATAATAACCCTATCGGAATCAATACGCAGTATCCTATCACCAGAAGAATCGGCGCTAAAGTTAAGGACCAAAAACTGTTCACCGGACCCTGCGCCAACGAAATATATCCCAAAACAATCGTGATTAAACCAATTCCCAGCCAAATATAATTCCTGCTTCCGAAGGGTAAGCCGGATTTTTTCGGTTTGCCCCTCCTCCTTGATTTGCCCGCTTGTTTCGCTTTTTTATTATCCATTGCAACCTCTATTTATTATTTGATCCAAAAACTAATAAACCAATAACTAACAACAAACAACTATCTTTCACTGTCCTTAATCCGCTTCATCAACCGCTCCCATTCCTTATCCACATTTTCCTGGATTTGCCGGCGCGCATCTTCGTCTAAGTGCCTGAATCTGCCTTGGAGTTCTAAATATCTTTCCACCGGCACCGGTTCCGGGTCAATATTCAATCTGTAAGTTTCACCATTTTCCACCTCGTAAAGCGGGAATGTCCTCGATTTCACCGCCAACCGTGAAATCTTGATTGAATTTGATTCCATCGACTTGTGTCCCGGCGGACAGGGTGAAAAAATATGAATGAAGCGCATTCCTTCAGCGTCCCGCGCCTTTTCAAACTTCCGCTTCATATCTTCAGGATAGGCGATTGTCGCCGTCGCCGCGTATGGAATCCTGTGAGCCGCCATTATCGCTATTATATCCTTCTTCGGCTCGGCTTTGGGATAATTTGTCGGAGTGGTCGTCGTCCAAGCGCCCCAAGGCGTGGCGGATGAACGCTGAATACCGGTGTTCATATACGCTTCATTATCATAACATACATAGATGATATCCTCATTGCGTTCCGCCGCCGCCGAAAGAGCGCCGAATCCGATATCGAATGTCCCCCCGTCACCCGCCCAAGCCACCACATTCACATCTTCGATCCCCTGAGCGTCTAAACCGGCTCTGATCCCGGACGCCGAGATAGGCGCGGTTTCAAACGCCACATGCAATAGGGGAATACCTACCGCTGAATATGGAAAGGGCCCGTCTATCACCGCCCAGCAGCAAGCGGGAATGGTCATTATAGTCCGCCTGCCGAATACTTTCAGCGCGTGGCGCATAGCGATAGCCGCCCCGCAGCCAGGGCAGGCTAAATGCCCCTGGCACATTATCTCTTCAGTCTCTATGTGATAATTCTTATGATCGACCAGCGGTTTTATTTCCGTTAAATCCATTAGTGTAACCTCTTATTATAATTATTCTTGAAAGAAATTGTCAAACTTCAAGTGAGTGTTATCGATCCGAACGGTCGGGACCACTATGTATAAAAATGATGACTCGTCCGGCAGTGGTATCATTTTAAATTTTTCATTTTCTATTTTCAATGGCAGAGAAAAACAGCCTGCTAAAC
>JABMRZ010000534.1 GCA_013202315.1 Candidatus Tariuqbacter arcticus
GGTTATTCAGTAAGTCAGCATTTACCCTGATATTAGCTGCAAGCTGCGCGATTCGCGTTGCGAGTCTCAGGTCTCAAGTCTCAAGTCTCAAGAAGAGACCCTCGTAATTTGCTTTAAAAATAGGGGTTAGGGGTTGGGGTTTAGGGTTTAGCCGGCTGTTGTTCTCGCAATCCCGAATATGTCGGGAGCGTCGGGAATCACTTTGTATTAAGGGAGCCGGTTCCGGACAAGCCGGAATGACATTTATTTAAGGGAAACTGAACCGAGTGCACAACCGTTTATGGAATTGAATGGTCGTTCATCTGCCCTCATACTATTTCAAGAGCTCAAAGATAGAGCTGCGGCTCAATTTAACTCCAGGGCCCATAGTAGTGGAAAGGGCGATGCTCTTGACATATTGTCCTTTGGCGGTAGCTGGTCTCAAACGGACGATGGTTCTCATCAGGGTTTCGAAGTTGTCCTTCAACTTTAAAGCCTCGAAGGAAATCTTTCCAATACCGAGGTGTACGATTCCTGTTTTGTCGACTCTGAAGCTGACTCTGCCCTTTTTCAATTCACCGACCACAGCTCCGACATCCATAGTTACGGTGCCGACCTTGGGGTTGGGCATCAGTCCGCGGGGACCGAGGATTTTCCCTAACTTCCCGACCATAGACATCACATCGGGGGTGGCGACTACCACATCGATATCAGTCCATCCGGCTTTGATTTTTTCGATATAATCTTCGAGTCCGACGAAATCTGCACCGGCTTTTTGGGCTTCGGCTTCTTTGGCGGGTTTGCAGAGCACCAGTAGGCGGACTTTTTTGCCGGTTCCATACGGCAGGATAACCGATCCCCGCACCATTTGATCGGATTTGCGGGGGTCGACTCCCAATTTAACCGCAGCTTCCACCGTTTCATCAAATTTGGCGTTGGATAGATTTTTCAGGAGTTCCAGCGCTTTATCGACATCATATTCTCTGGTCTTATCGTATGTAGAGACGAGGTTTCGGTATCTTGTGGATTTTTTCATATTTCGTATGCGGATGAGTGTTTGACCTGTCATCCTCCCCATTTATAGTTGGATTCAATTCGCTGGGTAAGCGAAAACTTTATTCAAATCCAAAATATACTGCATTGGATTTGGGGTTTATTAAAAGTCTATGAATATTAGTCGAAGAAGTTGGATAGAATTCTTGGTCGGATTTAAGTTTCAACTACTATTCCCATACTGCGAGCGGTGCCTTCGATTATTTTCATCGCTTGCTCGATATCTCGCGCGTTTAAATCCGGCATTTTAGTCCGGGCGATTTCCGCCACTTGCGCCTTAGTTACTTTAGCGACTTTCTGGCGGTTGGGTTCGGGGGAACCTTTGTCTACCTTAGCGGCTTTTTTCAGCAGCACTGCAGCAGGCGGCGTTTTGGTGATGAAGGAAAATTTCTTGTCAGCGTAAACGGTGATGACAACCGGTATGATCAGTCCTTTGTTTTCGGTTGTGCGGGCGTTGAACGCCTTGCAGAACTCCATTATGTTAACACCCCTTTGTCCCAGCGCGGGTCCAACAGGGGGAGAAGGGGTTGCTTGACCGGCGGGAATCTGTAATTTGATAAAGCCGTCTATTTTTTTCGCCATCGCTTACTCACGGTCGAATTAATTTGTAGAATGGTAAATCGGTAAATTGGTAAATCGGTGAATTTATTGGCTCAAGTCAGTAGTGATTTGTAAGAAATCGACTTCGACCGGTGTGGAACGGCCGAAGATAGACACCATAACCTTGAGCTTTTTCTTTTCGCGGTTAATTTCTCTGATGAAGCCGGTGAAATCTTTGAAGGGGCCATCGATAATTTTCACGGAATCGTCCAGTTTAAACGGGATTTCGACTAATTTATGATAGGCGGCTTCATCCACTTTGCCCAGTATCCGATCGATTTCCGATTTCTGGAGTGGAGTTGGATGGTTTCTGGGACCAACGAAGTTGATAACATTTGGTGCGTTGATGATTAGGTGCTGAGTCTCTTTGTCAAGTATCATTTCGATTAACATATACCCTGGGAAGAAAACCCTATTCTTAGCTCGTTTGCGTCCATCGCGCATCTCAATCACTTCCTCGGCGGGGATGAGGATTTGCCCGAATTTCTCCGTCAATCCGAGTCGTTGGATTTCAGTTTCCAAGAAGGATTTTATCTTCTCTTCTTGACCGGTAAAAACATGTATGACGAACCAGCGTTTTTCCAAGGCACTAATTTATCGGCTATTAAAGATTCCGTTGATTTAGTCAAAAATGTGGATGATAAACGCAAAATAAGATATTATAACATATTGTATTAGCTATACATAC
>JABMRZ010000535.1 GCA_013202315.1 Candidatus Tariuqbacter arcticus
ACTTAATATAACTAATTATTAGTCCATAATCATGTTATTAATTCAATACTTTTGCAAGAGCCTCAAATTACCGTTTTTATTGACGAAAACATCCAGGTCGCCGTCGTTATCGATATCACCAAATTCCATAGTCGTCCCATATAAATTGTACTCATCAGCGGCGTATAAATCATCTGTACCAGTCTGTTGACCGGTGTAAGGATATGGCGGCGGATCGGTAAAATCAAAAACATATAACGGTTCAGTTCCTAATTCATCATCATCATTTTCATAAATATGAAGTATTCCAGGAACTTCCAAAGCCGCCAGGTCCAAGTCCCCATCGCCATCAAAGTCTACCCACCGCACGCAGTGAGCGTCGTAGGAGTCTGAAGAATGCCAATAGTATGGTTCATCTGCATCCGAAAACAATCCCTCAAAAATCGTGGCGTTCAGGTTTTTAAATACCCAGGCACCACCGTCATTTCCTTTTCCGACAATTGTACCAACAGCAATATCCAAGTCTTCATCAGCGTCATAGTCTGCAATAGCAATACAATCGTAGCAGCGGCGATCTTCAATTAGGAATTGTGTCGGCGGAGATATGAATGTACAGCTTTGCTCATCCCACTCGTAAGCCACAAGAAAAGCGCCTATATCAGAAATCCCAAGGTCCCACGGTTCTTCTTCTGGAAAAGAGTATGGATATTTGTAGTTGCCTGCCACCAGATCCAAATCGCCGTCATTATCCAGATCCGCTAAGGCAACACTCATTGTAAATTCTTGGTCATCAGCGTCTGAAACCCAATCAGGGCTTGAAGCCCATGGATTTTGTGCATAAGAGATCATTGAACCGAGCAGAAGGCACATTACTAAACCAAGATAGAAAATTGTGCCTTTCATAATTACCTCCAAGTTAGTGTATTAAATAAAATTATGGATTTTTTTAACATCAAATTACTGACATTATCGGGATATGCAATATGTCATGGAGGTAAACCCGAATACAGATATGACACTTTTAATTGAAGAATTTCAGAAAAGACATAGGTTGGATATAAAGCTAATGAGGCTTTCAAACAGGAATGAAGCTGTGAGAAGAAAAAAGCTCTTTTCTGTGGAACGAATACCACGCCAACATTATCCCCTTTGAACATTATTTTCCACTTGCAAAGATATTTTCTGGTTCATCCGGAAAATGGATAGGTGAAACAAAATAAAGAAAAACATGTGGTTACAGGCTTTGGTGAATCCTTTAGCTTCACTGAAGCCCAGTTTCAAAGATGTTTCTAAGATGTTGTCAAGGCTATACAAGCGAACCCTGCGGGTTCAGCCTTGACAACAATAGTGTCAAGTGCATAAGTGTTAATTGCAGGTTCTTACAGATTGTATAGCTAATAATTGTAAATAATATACTTACTAATGATATTAAAACACCACCTACTTATTATCCGAGTGAGCCTATTGAATCCGTAACAGAATCAAGTCCGGTACCACCGTAGTAGAACCAAACTTCCTCCAAATCGCCAAAGAGAAGCCTGGAAAGCACAAAATCCTGAATACTATCGCCATTTACATCACCCACATTAGTCGGTCTGAAATATTGGGCGATTCCGTCTCCAAAGGTAATATCAGGGATGGAATCCATGGGATTATCGCCGTAGTAAAGATAAGCGTAAACGGTATAAATAGTGGCTAAAATCACATCATCATAACCATCCTGGTTTATATCGCCCACCCCGTCCATGAATGTCCCAAGAATATCTTTCCAGCCTTCACCAATAACATGGAAAAGCAGCTGGGGGTCGTCCAGACCGGTGATAGTTGGCACCATTGCCTCCTCCGGATGAGGATTGATTATAGGGGTGTTGAAACGGGGGTCTTGATAGGGGTAGTGAGCGTTAAAGTCGGCGGTCTGGGCGAACGACAAGGAAAGTATAGAAATTAGAGAAAGTAATGTAATGATGAGTCTTGAATGATTCATGGTAGTCATCCTTTACATATTTTAGATCATATGGTTAAAGCGCAAATATTATGACAAAATATTTCCAATATGCAATGGTCTATGTTTGTAACAAATGTGAACAATTACTGTGTACGATATGCACAATATGTAAATAAAATTACTCAAGAGATTAAGTCGAGGAAAGGTGGGCTTAGCAATATTCGTTAAAGCGCAGTAATTCGATATGATTAATCGGTGTGCAGACAAATCAGCAATACCACCCCCCTTTTACTGTTATATCAAATTTGACAATAATAATCTATATTGTCAAGATTTTTCTGAAATTTTTTCCAGAATTTTTATCGCTCGCTTATTTTTAAGTAACTGCACCAGCTCTTCCTTCGACTTCATCGACCCGATTTTATGCTTCTTCAGAAGCATCTTCAATTCCGCTCCTTTGATATTATCCCAATCGGCCTTCGGTTCCAGTGGCGCCAGCATCCGTATGAAATCCTCCTTGTTCCGGTAAATAGAAACTCTCCACTTTTTGGCAATGTCTTGCAATTGCTCCAAAGTCAGCTTTTCAAATTCACCAGCCTTCACCCATTTCCCGATTTGCTGTTTCTGGCTTCGTTTCTTATAGGCTTTTTCAGCTACTTCATCCGGAGACATCACAAAGACATCGGGCGTCTTTTCAGCCGCAATCGCCGCGGTGGATTCCGCTTCATCTTCCACCTCCGACAGCTTCTCTTTTATCCCTAGGCTTTCAGGATCTGCGAAGGTGCAACATCTACAGCTCGGGTGGCGTGGTACACTGGGTGCCTTATCCAGCCGGTATCTGTTGCCATCCAATTCTTGACAAGCCGGGCACATCCGTTTATCACCCACCGACATCCAAATCACATGAGTAACACCCACTTCTTCATAGAATTTATGCCGCCCTTGATTGTAAGCCCTTAAGATTTCCGTCCGCACTATTGTATCAGTTCGTAGCTGCGCAGTCTTAAAAACAGTCTTGCCCGCCCGGCGAAAATCCTCCGGGTCTGGAATAATTCCACCAATCTTTTCACTAATCTTGGCTATACTCTCGCCGGTAATTAACCCCACAGAAATCTGCTGCTTTATCCCCTCCGCAAGTTCGCGAGTCACATTCCCCAACAGCTGCAGTTCAAAATTCACTAAAAAATCCAGCGCCTTACGATCGACCAGACTGAACGCATCCGCCGCCATCTTCAACCGCTCCGCCTGTGAAAGACCAGCGTAAGTCGGCACTCCCATATCCGCCCATTCGTTCACCACATCATCAAAACTTTTCCGGTAAGCGCCGTTCATCGATTGCCGGGAAACTAATGACATCTCCTTGCGCAAATCTCTGGTAATCGAATCAATCTCCCGCTGAATGCCTTTTAACTGCGAACGGCGCACCTCCAGCCCTTTGGAAATAATCGACCGTTCCTTAATCCGCAACAATTCCGCTTTGACATTAGTCTCCGCCGATCGCAATGCACCGAACATACTTTTTACCTGTGCCTCAGTATAAAGATCACGGGAACGAACACTGCGCATCACCGCCTGGCGAATACGTTCTTTCTGTGATGCCGGGCTCATTCTTCTTCTACCTTGGCTTCACCGCCTTCATCGGTAAAAATCAAACATGCCGACTGTTCAAATTCCCGCTGTTCACCCGTCACGTTACACACTGCCTCCTCCATCTGGTAATAATTACACTCACCACAAATACGATCCTGTAAATCAACGGCTTTTGTCACCGGCACTTTTTGATAGGGCGAAACCCCTTCATTCAACTCATCAGAACTAACTTTCACCGATTCCTTTTTATCTTCAATCCCCAACATCTCCCGCGCCGTGGAAACCGATAATATACCCAGTTGCACCAGCGACACGATGTCTTTAATGTCCCAGGACATGTCGACCAACGTTCCCTCTTTGGATCTGTTAGATTTTTCTACATCAGGGTCCAAATCCATTTTCTGCTGCATGGTATGCTTGGAAATCAAATTACGATCATACATCTCAATCAACAGCTTCTTGACATCCACTTGATTAGTAAGGTCAATGTCAGAAAACATATACCGAACATGCTTATCGGCATACCCCTTCATCTCACGCCAGTCATCAAAAATCCAATCAAGAAGTTCCCGCGCTACCTGCTTGATCTCCTTCAGCATCACCACCATCTTTTGGAAGGCTAAAGAAGCGGTAGCAAAGTTGGGTCCATCGCCGGTGACTAAAGATTTAGCCACACCCAGGGCAACAATAACATCTTCCTTGACCTCCTTGACTTTAGCCTCGGTATTCAGCACCTGCCCTTCTGTGCCATAAGTTTCCGCTTTCACATAGAACGGCACCACCAGACCCGATTTCAAATCCATCTTATTGATCTGGTTCCGGGTAACTTCCAGCATCTTTTGTGTCGGCATTATCACCTTGTCACCGAACTTTCCACCGACTTGAATGAACCGCAAAGGCGTTGTCCACCGCTTGGCGATCGCTCGCTGCGCACGCCGCACCTCCAAACTCTTCTAAAATAACCGTGTTTTTCAAAGAAAATAATTGATATTTACAAGTGAATTCATTATATTTCCAATGCTGAACATCGCCTTATAATATTGGGATGAATTTCCAATATCATAATTATTATTCCCTTACAGGAAAGGGTGGACGCGAAAATCCACCCCTGAAAGTCATCCTGTAGGGGATAGGGTTGGCGATGTTCAGCGACATACCACACCCAAAAACTTTCAGGGGTTTTTTATGGATAAGATTTCTCATTTCCTCGAAGCCATCAACAAAAATAATATAAGCAAACAGGCATTTATAGAGGCTATTGAGCAGTTATCAAGGAGTTTTCCATCAAACTCTGAAGATTGTGATCGTGAAATTCTAACCCAAATTGAGAACCATTTGCGGCCGGTGTTCCTTGAAAGTCCTTGCTTAAAGCACGCTTTCCGTAAACCCTATGGTTATGCAGGTGATTATTATATGATGTATCTTATCCATTCAAATAATCCCACTGGAAATGGATTGGGCAAACTTTTCGATGCAGTCTTCTTGGAATCTATAACTTGCCAATCTGTAAGAGAACGCTCTAATATATTTGTGAATTCCATAAATGATTTGATTATTGCCAATGATAATCGACTGGAAGCTTTAATAGTGGGATGTGGTCCGTGCTATGAGTTGTTAAATTTCTTTAAAAAGAATGTGGATAGTTCGGGGGCTTTATCTTTCACATGTCTTGACCATGATTCGAAGGCAGTTAATTTTGCTCAGGAGCTTTTAGTTGGTACAAGTGCTGGTAATAATGTCAGATACATATGCTCAAACATTTTTAGATATGCCACTGACAAAAAGTATGATTTCATCTACTCAGCTGGTGTATTTGATTATTTAAGAGAATCATTGTTTAAGAAACTGCTTTCAAGATTACTCGATTTGTTGGCCAATGAGGGTATGATGGTTATTGGAAATCTTTCCAACAAGATGCCTATTATTGATATATTTACTATGGAATACATTCTTGACTGGAAGATACATCGCAGAGATAAGTCAACTATGAAAAATCTTGTGCCAGATTTAGACTCAGACTGTATCGAAACAATGGTGGACTGTCATGGAATTGGTAATTATTTGATAATTAAAAAGCTCAATCGGTAAACCAAACGCAGCACCCCTTCTTCATCTTCGCGCCAGATGGTCAACTCCGAAGGGTCGTTAGTATAGCCCAAATCGCCACCGACCCAGAACTTTCCTTCTTCCGGCACCAGCCCCATAATCAATTCCAGCCGAAGTCGAATCTCCTCCTCGCTATTACAATCATTCAATTCCTCGCCGGTAATATTCACTAATCGGAAAGTCTTCATGTCCCGCTGGCATCGCTTGAACTGGTCGTGATTGAAAGCGCCGTATGAAGGCTTCCCATGTTCACCCAACACCTCATGCTGAAATCCCGCCGAATCCCGACCACCGTAAAACACCTCCAAATCATCGTCCCGCTCCGCCGTCCAATTCGGATTAAGCATCGACGGCCAATGAAACACCGTCCACTTGCCAATCTTGTTTTCCGTATAAAAGAAATACTTTGTATTGCGCATCCCGTTAGGATTGGAATAGACCCGCATCCGACCGTTGATATTCAAACACTGCATCAACGCCTGCCAGGCAAGGTCCGGCAGCCACACCGCCTCATCGACCCATATCCGGTCAACATGAAGCGACCGGAAAGCTTTGCCCTTGTCACCGCCGGGACGAAAATAAAGCATCGTGCCGGAAATAAATTTAATCTCATAATACGGCTTTCGCTTAACCGCATCATGCCCGGTCGATTTCACCGCCACCGACTCCTGCAATATCGGATTTTCACCAATCTGGAATTCCAGTTCATCAATCAGGGTATCAAGATGCCCTTGATGTGGCGTCGCTATCAATCCCTTGCTATTCTTCGTGGTGAAAGCAAAGTGTAAAATATCAGCAACGACACACACGCTCTTTCCCACTTTCCGACCATCGCGGTGAATGATATACCGATCCCGGCAACGCAAATCCTCCGCCTGATGTTCCCAAAAATT
Source organism: Candidatus Tariuqbacter arcticus (assembly GCA_013202315.1). Taxonomy (GTDB): domain Bacteria; phylum Electryoneota; class Tariuqbacteria; order Tariuqbacterales; family Tariuqbacteraceae; genus Tariuqbacter; species Tariuqbacter arcticus. The sequence goes on from JABMRZ010000535.1 coordinate 6,514, forward strand.
CCGCAAAGTCCCGTTCCTGTTCCTCTGCAAATATTTAATGTATTTAATACTTGCTTTTTATATTTTTTTTATAAATTGTTCTTTGGAGAACCTCTTGCAAAAGTCGATTGATTTCGGGAATGACTAATCACAATAT